>JANOOU010000156.1:0-4645 GCA_031421475.1 Gammaproteobacteria bacterium
GCGTAAGGGTCGTTGGCATCAACAGCTTGCTGATCATTTGTAAACAAAACAACATATTTTTCATTTCTCTGTTTAATCTTTTCAGCCACAATTTTCGGCACCAGTTCATGGCGGCCGTCCAGGCATGCAATACCTATAATGCCTTTAACGATTTGTTGTTTCATTTCCGCATTGATATAAATACTTTTGACTTTGTTATCGTGCTGGAAATTGTAGGCGATTTCGCAGCTGGCATCGCGTTTGATCTGGTGACTGTTGATGAGCTGATTAATTTCGGCTGTAATGGCTTTTTGGCGTGCCAGTTCTTCTTTTTGTTTATTGAGTTCGCGTGCCTGGTTGGTTTTTTCTTCGGCGACTTGTTGCGCCTTGATTTTGGTGTCATCAACATGGGTGGTGTTGCCATGGCGCTGTTGTTTATGCTGTTTGTTTTTTTCGTGTTTGGCCGTTAAGGTTTGCTGTTTGGTGACCAGGCCGGCTTTAAGGAGTTGATCTTGGAATGGGTTGCTCATGTTGTTTGTCTCTGAATGTTGTGTGTGGTCGAGCCAGGATAGGGGCTAACCAAAGGTAGTGACTAAATTAAACGGATAAAGGAATATTAACGGATTTTATTGCGGGCGTCTCTATTGGTGACGGTTTTGCAGGTGTGGCCCGCATATAAGATCGCAGTGCCACAATTTGCAACCCATAACACGTTCCGGTTTGAGATATGAGGCACGATTTTTGAAGATTCTGAAACATGATATTTTTCAGAATCGTTGTATTGCCGAGCCATGGATGGCTCTCTAGCAGCTTGTTGAAAAACGTTTTCGAGGCCGCCGATGCAAGGCAAAAACGGGCGAAAAAGCGGAGTTTACACGGTGTCTGTCGTTTCGCGAGCCCGCATTTTGAGCCGGTTTTTTTAACGCCGCAGCGGCAACGCAGATAGTTTTCAACAAGCTGCTAGGAAAGCTCTGATTAATTCAGAGCTTCCTGAAATAACAGGTGTGATTTGTAACAATGGTTACAATTTGGCTGCATCATGGTACCAGTCTTTAATAATGTTTTCGGTTATGTAAAACGGCTTGAAATTGTATGTATGTAATTCATCGTGCGACAAGATTTTAATTTCGGCCAGTTCGTGATTTATTTTAATTGTGCCCGTTGCCTGCATCTCATAACAAAGTAGCAACTGGTTTTTTTCAAAAAATGAATAATGACCAATATAACGACTAACTTGTGCTGTTAATCCAAGTTCTTCTGACACTTCTCTAATAGCCGCTTGTTCAGGTGTTTCGCCATGTTCCAGATAACCGGTAATGAGCGAGAATAAACCGGGTGGCCAGTTAGCATTACGTGCAATAATATATTGACTGTTGTACATGACCAAGGCGGCCACCACGGGAACCGGGTTGTTCCAGTGTACATAACGACAATGATTATCGGTGCACATTAATCGATTGATACCATCGATCATTTCGGTTTTGAGCATGCTTCTGCAAACTGGGCAAAAGTTCATAACGTGGCGTAACAATCAGGGTGTGACATATGACGTAATCCTGTTAGGCATGGTACTTATTTGAGAGGGCTGGTCTCAGGTTTTGATGTGAGTTATATGGCAGGTGTAAGTGCCACACAACGTAGTTGATTCACCGGGTTAAATTTATTACAGCTTGTATAATGTCCGGGTGGTCAAATTCACGGCCACCTACAGCTTGATAGGCGACAAAACCTTTTGGGTTAATAATATAGGTTGCAGGCAATCCACGAACATTCCACGCTTTCATGGAGCTGGCATCGGGATCAAATACTATCGGGAAAGTAGGCGAGGGATCAATCGTTCCCAGGAAAGAAAAAACCGTATCCAGATCTTCGCCAATATTGACTGCAAGTATCACAATATTTTTATTCTTTGTAGCTAAGTGCAGCCGTTCGAGTGATCCCATTTCACGACGACAAGGCGGGCACCATGTGGCCCAAAAATTAATCACAATGACCTTGCCTTTAAGATTCTTGATATCCACGATTTCATCATCCATGTTATGCAAGCGAAGCATGGGTGCCGGTATGGGGTTTTTGATGGCTGTAAGTGAGTGTGTTAAGGGAGGCAGCTCTGCAGCGTGATTAATACTGGATACTAAAAATAAAACGGCAAAAAACAGAGTTATTTTAATTAATGTCTTATTGTGCACAATGTACTCCTTGCAGTTTAGTTTCATATGCCTTGCCATGTATTTGCCAACGCGCAATGACATCAAATTGACTGCCGGGTGTCAAACCTATAGACAGCATGCCCTGATTCCAGTCGCCTCCTGGCTCATATTCATGTTCGGGTGGAAATTGCGCCCAGCGAAAGGCAACTAAAGCCTGTTTCTGAATAGAGTTTGTTGTCAGCCGTTGCATCCATTCTTCTACCGTTATCAGCGGATGTGATTTTCCATTTACTAAGATTGACCAGTTGCTGGTCTTGAAATGAATGGTACCGGGTGCAGTGTCATTGCGCACAACAGTCATATAAACACAAGATGAGGTATAAGGTTCTATCTGCTTTAGTGTAAACCCCCGATTCACATAAAAAGCCTGGGCTTGTTCAGGTAAAATTTGTGTTAAAGAAAAATGGACGCCATGTGCCTGTGTGCTCCAGGTGCCTGCACCGGTTTCGGAATTAATCGAGGTGTTTTGTTGCGATTCTGCAAAGCAGGGCAGAGAAATAATCCCAATAGCAAAAATATTGACAAAAAATTTCATGTTCATCTTGGTGTTTATATTTTCCCTGTCAGTATACGTTTAATGCGGAACGTTTGTCGAAGAGAGACTTAGAATCACGACGCCAGCGATGATGAGCGCTATGCCGGTTAATGCCGCAGCGTTAAGCGTCTGATGATAAATAATCCAGCCGATTATTGAAACCAGCGCCACGCCAACGCCTGACCAAATGGCATAGGCAATGCCGAGTGGAATAGAGCGTAAAGTAAGTGATAGAAAATAAAAGGCCGAGGCATAACCAATAACAACTAATAACGAGGGACCCAGCCGGGAGAATCCATCGGCAGATTTAAGGGCCGAGGTGGCAATAACTTCCGATAGTATTGCAATGGCGAGATAGAGCCAGTTCATAATTTTAAATATCCGATGTTATAAATTCGTGCAGCTTATTGGTTATGTGTGTACAACATAGCTGCCTTTGAATATAACACAGGTCTCAGTGTTGTTGTTGATCCTGGATTCAAGCTGTATTCTTGCCATGCCTTTTCTTTTGTATGATTTTATAAATTTTTCATATTGTTCAATAGAAGTAAATGAACATTTTGCAGTGATGTCAGATGCAACGGGTTTAAGAAATTGAATATTGCTTTCTTGTATCACGATATGGCCGGGTAAATCATTTTTATTTAAAAGCAAATAAAGCAGCCCCCAACCTGCCAGGACCGATACAGAGTAAAGACTGCCGCCAAAGGCTGTACATTTATGGTTTATATTATTTTTAAGCGGCGCAAACAAAGTTAAAGCATTGTCATGGTACTCAATGACCTCTATGCCAATCGCTTGACTTAAAGGGATTTCAGCATGGAGCACATCTTGCAATTTTTTAATCATTATAAAAACAATCTCTATTATATATTTATATGGATAAAACAGGACGAGTGATGTAATTCTGAATCAGATCCGGGTTAATAAACGTATAATTCAGCAGTTATTTAACGCGCTGTTAAATGGATGTGTGCACTGGCTCACAACATACCTCGGTTTTCACTGAATTTGCGATGAAACATTCTTGATGTGCTTCATGGTGCATTTTATCAAGTTCTTCTCTGGTCGGCATGCAATCACTGGAAAATGTGACTTCAGGGTGTAATGTCACTCGTGACATAAAAAGCCTTCCATCAGAATTATTTTCCATAATGCCTGCTGCGGCATCAACGTAACGTTCAACACAAAATTGGTGGCGGGCGGCGATTGAAAGAAACCAGAGCATATGACAGCTTGAAAGTGAGGCTACAAACATTTCTTCCGGATCAACCGCTGCGGCGTCAGACATGGGGAGCGGTACAATATGCGGTGATGAAGAAGCGGAGATTTCTGCGCCACCATCAAATCGAAGGGTGTGTTTCCTGCTGTAGCGATTATTCAGAAAATCGTGATTACCACGAACCCAGAGGATGTCTGCTGTATATTGAGTCATTAATTCACTTCCCAATTTCTGCATGAGGCGCGCGATATTGCACACCCGGGCGGCTAAAAAATAGTACAGGTGTTTATCTAGCAGCTTGTTGGAAAACAACTACGCTCGCCACATTTTTTCAACAAGCTGTTAGGGAGCCTCTGATTAAGTCCTGGCATCATCTTTGTTATTATTGCGCGGCATAATTATCTGACCATACTGCAAATTCATTACCACTGGGTTCAACAAAGTGAAACCGGTGACCCCCGGGAAATGAAAATATGGATTTATTAACGGAGCCGCCTGCTTTTTGTATTTTTTCAAGGGTAATCTGCAGGTTGTTGCTATAGAAAACGATCAATGCCGCACCGTTGTCGGCATCCGATTTTAAATCAGCCTTATAGAAACCACCTTCCATGCCTTGAGTGGTAAAGGCGGAGTATTCAGGGCCGTAATCCTGAAATACCCAACCAAAAACTTGCGTGAAAAACCTCTTGGTTTTTTCCA
>JANOOU010000157.1:0-2618 GCA_031421475.1 Gammaproteobacteria bacterium
TCAAGGATGATGGGGTCATAAATCTGCTCAATCATGCTTGTAGTATCTGTATTGCTGGCATGCAGGGTCTCGATGCGCTCAAGACCCATATCAATATTACGGGTTATAAACAGATGGTTGTCGTGATAAATGCTTATTGAGCCACTCTGTTTTCCCATGTATAAAACGGCCAGTCCTTTTTTCTGTATTTCCAGTTTTTCAATAATGCCCAGCATGCTCAATTGTTCAATATCGATGGCTTCGAGTGATAATCCGGATTGTTGAATCATCCCGACCGTGTGTTGAATGTTGGCCCTTGGCGTCACCGCCACATAAACCTTGGCTTCACGATGTGCAGCCACCGGTACGCGGAAGACATCAATCACGGCGTCTGCCACCGGGTAAGAAATAAGGTCTTTCACGCGCCAGCGCATGGCGGAGTTCAGTTCGGCATCTTCTACCGGCGGTGCAGGTAACTGGTACAGGTCGTAATAACTGGTATCGAGCACTACCGTACAAGGGCGGTTTTTTAATTTTCTTTGTTTGATGTGGTTATTCAGCTGCAGCGAGCGTTCGGTTGCATCATGACTGGTAATAACTAAACAGGATTTAATGGGAGCAGCAGGGTTGGCAGGATTGAATTCGGAGACCGCAATGGTGTCCCGAGTGATGTGTATCCCTATGCGTGTGCCTTGACTGGATCGAGCAAACATTTTTGTGGAATAGCATCCCGTGAGTAATTGTTATGCATTCGTAAATCCTTTACAGCTGTACGATCTGTGTTAAAAAGCCGAAAGTGGCCATGCTAAATACCGGAGATCACGTAGTATATATATGAATTTGGCTGATTATGCTAATAAATAAGGCGTTAATTTCTGTTTTTATTTGATATCGAATTACTCTACTGTTTCAAGTCGATAAAGTGACAGCGAATTTCATCGGCATTCTGTAGCTTGATTCGTTACAATAGCGCCCTTGTCATGTATAGCCCAAAAACAAAGGTTCGCTGTTTAATGAAATCGATTTCTCTCCGTATTGCCGAAGAACTTGCCGTTAAAGAAAATCAGGTGCTGGCCGCTGTCGGCTTGCTGGATGAAGGCTCAACCGTTCCATTTATTGCGCGTTATCGCAAGGAAGTGACCGGCATGCTCGATGATACCCAACTGCGCCAACTTGAAGAACGGCTGTACTATTTGCGTGAGTTGGAAGAGCGTCGCGCAAGCATTCTTGGCAGCATAATCGAGCAAGGCAAGCTGACTGATGAATTAAAAGCCGCTATTAACGAAGCCGACACCAAAACCCGCCTCGAAGATTTATATTTATCCTACAAGGTCAAGCGCCGTACCAAGGCACAGATTGCGCGCGAAGCCGGAATCGAGCCATTGGCTCTGGCGCTGTTAGCTGATCCACAGCTCAACCCGGAGGCCGAAGCTGAGAAATATTTCAATATTGATGCCGGCTTTGCCGACGTCAAAGCCGTGCTGGATGGCGCGCGCCAGATTTTAATGGAGCAATTTGCCGAAAATGCCGATCTGGTAAAAAAGCTGCGTGATTACATGTGGCAAAACGGCATCATTCGTTCACGGGTGGTCGATGGCAAACAAGCCGAAGGCGAAAAGTTCGCCGATTATTTTGAGTACGACGAGGCGATCAATAAAATTCCATCACACCGGGCGCTGGCATTGTTTCGTGGCCGTAACGAAGGCGTGTTGCAAATGGAATTGGTAATAGCCAACGAAGAAACCCTGATTTCGCATCCCTGTGAAGGCCTGATTGCGCAGCATTTTAAAATCGAAAATCGTAATCGTGCTGCTGATAAATGGCTGGCGGATACGGTGCGCTGGACCTGGAAAGTAAAAGCCTTTACCCATGTTGATCTTGAATTGAAAATGCAGCTAAAAGAAGCGGCAGAAGCAGAAGCCATCAAGGTATTTGCAGCGAATTTAAAAGATTTGTTACTGGCTGCACCCGCCGGTGCAAAAGCCACCCTGGGGCTAGATCCCGGCTTGCGCACCGGTGTCAAAGTGGCGGTGGTCGATGCCACCGGCAAATTGCTCGACACGGCGGTTATTTATCCGCATGTGCCCAAAAATGAATGGGATAAATCTGTAAAAATACTGGCAGCCCTGTGCATTAAATACCAGGTTAGCCTGGTGAGTATTGGCAATGGCACGGCTTCACGAGAAACCGATAAACTAACGCGCGAACTGATTAAACAATTTCCACAGTTGAATTTAAATTCATTGGTGGTCAGCGAAGCCGGTGCATCGGTATATTCAGCGTCAGAATTGGCAGCGCGCGAATTTCCCAATGTGGATGTCACCCTGCGCGGTGCTGTGTCAATTGCTCGACGATTACAAGACCCGTTAGCCGAGCTGGTGAAAATTGAGCCCAAGGCCATTGGTGTGGGTCAATATCAACATGATGTCAGCCAAAGCAAATTAGCGCGCTCGCTGGATGCGGTGGTGGAAGATTGCGTGAACGCCGTCGGCGTAGATCTCAACATGGCATCGGTACCTTTGTTGTCGCAAGTGTCGGGACTGACATCGACGCTGGCTGAAAACATTGTTGCGCATCGGGATCTGCACGGTGCATTTAAAAATCGTCGTCAGTTGCTGGATGTAGCACGGCTGGGCCCT
>JANOOU010000158.1:0-2885 GCA_031421475.1 Gammaproteobacteria bacterium
CCAAACGGCTACTGGGATGAACTATCAGCCCTCAGTCATACAAAAAAACCCGAAGAGCCATGACGGCAATGTGAGAACGCAATTAATGAGTGCGATGAATGAAGCGGCAAACCAGTTGGTAGAACAGAATACGCGGTATTAACCCACTAAAAATGAAACGTAGAGAGCGTAACCAAGACCAGGCAAAAATGGCGAAAAAAAACGGAATGCACACGTAGCACATGAGCACCATGAACCGTTTTAATGCAGCCATATTTATTAAAACATGGACCAGCGCAGTAATTCTGCAACAAGCTGCTAGTTGAAGTATTTTGGCCTGTATCTAGTGACGCACTTGCGCGAAGCCAATTATACAAAAATTAAAACGGTGATTTACATTTATAAAAAAATTCCAATTCTTCACTGCTTTATTGACGCGTACTGCTACTGGTATTTTTTCATTTTTCATCATAAATAAGTGCCTGTTGTAACCTTTTCTCACCTATCCAAAACCAAAGCAATACTGCGGCAAGTAATGCACAGACACTGGAAAAAATAAACGCAATGAACGGTGAAGCAGCCTGATATAACCAACCGAAGAGTATGGATGCAGGCAACAACATTAAACCTGTTGTTAAATTAAACCAACCAAAGGCGGTGCCGCGACGAGCTGGCGGAGCAATGTCGGCGACCAGGGCTTTTTCCACGCCTTCGGTCGCCGCCAAAAATAATCCGTAAAACGCAAACAAAAGAAATAGCCAGGCGCCGGTGTGCGTCAACATTCCAAAACCGAAGTAGAACAAGCCGTAAGCTACATAACCCGCCACCAGTAAACGAATGCGTCCAATCCTGTCTGACAAGGCTGATAAGTGTGTGGCAAATAACATCGCCACGGCCGATACCGCCATCCATAACAAAGGAATTTGTGTAGCCGGAACGCCTAACTCACTCGCGCGTAACAATAAAAACATATTGGAGGAATTACCCAGTGTAAACAGAGCCACAATCGCGAGATAACGTTTGAACACCGGCGGCATATCACGCAAACGCCAGTCGAAAGAGGCATGTCGACAAGGTTCTTTAATTTGCGGTTCACGTATATAAAATACCAGCGCGAAACACACCGCTGCAGGCACAGCGGACCATAAAAAAACGTCTCTCAAAGAATAACCGGCCGACAATATGAACCAGGCGATCAAGGGGCCTACCACCGCACCTGCATTGTCCATGGCACGATGCAAACCAAACGCCAGCCCTCGCTGATCTGAACTGACGCTTGCAGCCAATAAGGCATCGCGCGGTGATGAGCGCAATCCCTTCCCTACCCGGTCGGTAAAACGGATAAGCAACAAGCCCAGCCAACTGCTAACAAAAGCAATGAGTGGGCGGCCTAAACCAGCCAGCCCATAACCTAATAGTAACCAGGGTTTGCTACGGTGAGTGCGATCAACGATCGCACCTGAAAATAATTTGAATAAACTGGCTGTGGCTTCGGCAATGCCTTCAATTATTCCCAGCGCTTTAGGCCCGGCCATGAGCACGGATGTTAGATAAAGTGGAATTAACGGGTACAGCATGTCGCTGGCGCTATCATTGACCAGGCTAATCAATCCAATCAGCCACACCGTGCGTGGTAAAGCTAATATTGTTTTGAACATTTAATATCTGAAGCGGCAATCATTTTTTTGGTGAATTATCCGGGCTAGCCTATCCAGGATGTTTTTAACAAACGCAAAATATCCTTGAGTATGCCCTTGGGTTGAGCATCAACCGGATAACGCATCATCAGATTACCGAGTGGGTCAACCAGATAGACGCGACCTTCAACAGCTGCGTCGTCATTTGACATGCGAAACTGTGTGAACAACCGTTGCAGCATTTCCGAATCGGGTTTTACAACTTGCAAACCGGGATGTTCCTCTAACAAGCCGTGCAGTTGCTCGCTATTTTGCATGTTCGACACGATCCACAGCCGCTCAAGCCTGTCGATTTTTTCATTCAGCGCGATGCGTATCTGGCGAATGTTATAAAGATTGCTACGGCAACTCGGATCGCATTCAGCAGCACCTATATAAACAAGTGTCCAGTGTCCACGTAAAATATCTTGGTTAACAGGTGTGCCGTCCAAGGCCTGCATGACAAAATTTTCCAATGGCCGCGCGGGTGTAATCAATTCGCCATAATTAGTCGTACTGGTGGGACGCCATTGATCCGAATTCACATGCCACAGCCAGGCGATAACAACCGGCAAGGCAAACAATGAAATGATAATCACCAGCTTGATGCGCTGGTTGCGCAGTTCTTTTTTATTAATGTCTGTACTCATGATCACGACTCCCCTGCTTCTGCCACGCGGTTAATTCGGCGCGTGTTAACCACAATAAATATTATCAATACAGCCACAGCCATCATAAACCACTGAAAAGCATAACCCAGATTTTTTTCCGGGCCGAACTGAACAATTTTCCACTCACGCATAAACCCATCCGCTTCGGCCGGATCCAGCAACAGTATTTGTGGTGCCAGTTCAAAATTTAACTCCAACCTTAAGCGCGGCAAAATTACAGCTTGCACCACCCGCGGCCAGATTACATTGGATTGAATATCATCGCCCAGTAACATACCGTGACCGGGCGCGGGGGATAGCACACCCAAAATAGTTACTTCCGTTTCAGGTGTTGAAAAAACCGGCAGCACATCACGTGATACGCCTTGTGGAATCCAGCCCCGGTTCACCAGTATCAAACGATTATCACCCAGGCGTAAGGGCGAGAATACGTGATAGCCCACCACGCCATTGTGTACCTGATTATCCAGCAGAAACGCGTGCTCAGAATCGTAGTGACCGCTGATACGAACCTGTCTGTAACCACTCACGGTATCGAATACGTTGTTCGCATCAACAT
>JANOOU010000159.1:0-11626 GCA_031421475.1 Gammaproteobacteria bacterium
CTATGCGGATTAGTGCAATCATGGGACATTGAAGCATGGGTCAATGCCACTTTATGCTGCCTTAACAAGGAAGTTGATATTCAATTGTTGGCTCATGTTATTCAAGCAGCATATTTTTTTAAAAGAGAAGATTATTTATTGTCACTTCATAAAGAGTTAGAAGCACGTTGTAGTGGTGACATGTTAGCAACATTGACAAATATGATAGAAGAAATGCTGCCTAAAGATCGCAGCGAGAAGAATGCAAAAATAATACGTTTGCTGGGAGAGAATGGTATTTTTCGGGATGTTATTACAGGAAAAAATACCTAACAATGCACTCATTTGGGCGTTCCTTGCCTTGCGCTTCACAGCTTAGAAAAAATAGGTACCCTGTTCTGCCCATGTCTGACCCCAAGTATTCCCTTTGTTACCGTGTGTGTCTTGTGATATGTAAATGCAGTAATAGGAAGCATACGTCCGATTACGCTGCGCGAATCGGACCTACGCTGGCTGGCAATAACGTAAAGATCTGCTTGTTAATTAATTACAAATAATTTCTCAAAAAACCAGAATACGCCTTTGCCTAGATAACCCAATGGACCATAAATACGTTCCTGTTTAATGCGTATTTCGAGAGTGGACATGGCGGCCTGGGATTTTAAGGCATTATATCGCCCCTCGATGCTATCAAGTTCTGTTTGAACCCGGTTAAGTTCTCGCTCAACCTCAATGATTTCGCTGATTTTTGTTGCCCTGGTCAGTAAATCCCGGAACCGATCTCTAAGTGCTGTCAGGTTTTTTATTTTTGCATCTATGTCGATCATCTCATCGGTAATATCCTGCGTGCTGATAGTTTTGGATGTGACTTTGCCCAGGCTGGAAGCTGAGGTTATTACTGATTCCAGTTTTTCTGGCGGGATTCTAGTTATGAAAAAAACTTCACGTTCACTCTGATTATTACTGGAATAGATATAACCTTTTTCATTACTAATAATGGTTCTTAAGGATTGCGTTGCTGTCGTAATGGATTCTACTTCTATCTCTAACCTGCCATTCTTGATATTTTGTCGGTTTTGATGATCAGCGTCTGTTTGTGTAGTGACATCAGCTTGTAAAAAAGAATTTGAATTTTGTTGATTTGCGCGGGAAATATGCGGAGCACAACCAGCAATCTGGGTAATTAGAAAACAGGAAAAAATAACTAATATATATTTAAACATTAATAAATCCTTCGGTATGAAATACCGTGTTAAATATACAGTATTAAGGTTTAATTAGGGTAGCAGTGGCTCCATATATATGAAGAATTCCGTAGCGCGATTATCAACGCAATGTGTAATGTCCGCTACTGGCTGAAATCCGACATTACCTATTATGGCTTCGAATAACAGCTTTATGCTGATTGACGCCCTTCTCCACCAACACCTTGGTTATGTCTAAATCCAGATTATTTAAAAAATACATTCGCGTTCATTTGCGTTATGGCGGCGGTTGTCATGCGGCCAAATGAAAATTTCATAGCGGCTATTTGAAAGGTTTGGCCTGGCTGATTGAAAGTTTTAATGCCCGTGGACCAGGATTTTCGGTTGTTTGGGTATGGTCTGTCTGTGCCAGTGCGTACAGGCCCAGCGCCAGATGTTAGGAATGGATTCATGTTCGAGTTCGGCAGGTGGTTGTTGGCCAAGAAAATTCAATGCATCAAATAACACGGCGCTGTCGGTTCTGATATGCGGTGCGTAAGTTTGTTTGCTGAGTTTTTCACCCGCCGCATTCACCGCCAGCGGCAAATGCATGTATTCGGTTGCAGGATAATGCAGGCATTGCTGGAGATAAATCTGGCGTGGCGTGGAATCGAGTAAATCGGCGCCGCGCACAATGTGGGTAATACCCTGAAATGCATCGTCTACGACAACGGCGAGTTGATAAGCAAACAAACCATCGCGGCGGCGAATAATAAAATCGCCCACATCGGTTTGCAGATTTTGTCCATATAAACTCATCACCGCATCGTTGAATTCAATACGTTTATTTTGTGTGCGCACACGCACGGCATGTTCAATGCTGGCGGGATAGTTTTTGTTTGCGCACAAGCCGGGGTAGACGCTGGTTTCGTGGATGGCGTGCAATGCACTGCGGGTGCAGGTGCAACGGTAGGTTAAATTATTTTGTTCGAGTTGTTGTTGTGCAGCGGTGTACGCTTCTTTGCGATGTGTTTGATACAACACGTCGCCGGTCCATTCAAAACCCAGTGCTTCCAGCGTGCGCAGAATGTTATCGGCCGAACCGGCTGCCGTGCGGGGTTCATCCACATCTTCTATACGTAGCAGCCATTCACCATCATGCGCGCGCGCATCGGCATAGCTGGCAACAGCCGTGATGATGGAACCGAAATGGAGTGGCCCGGTAGGCGAGGGTGCAAAGCGGCCGCGGTAGGTAGACGTATCAGGCATAAAAAACAAAGGCCGGTTGCCCGGCCCTGTTCAGGCGATTTAGAAAAATCAGCCCTTGATTTGCTTTTCCTTGATTTCATCCAGGCTCTTGCAGTCGATGCACTGGCTGGCCGTGGGGCGTGCTTCGAGGCGGCGGATGCCGATTTCAACACCGCAGGTTTCGCAGTAGCCGTATTCCTCTTTTGTAATCATCGACAGTGAATCGTCGATTTTTTTGATCAGCTTGCGTTCACGGTCACGGGTGCGTAGCTCGAGGCTGAATTCTTCTTCCTGGGAGGCGCGGTCGGCCGGATCGGGGAAATTGGCGGCGTCATCTTTCATGTGATCCACAGTACGGTCGACTTCGTGCATCAGTTCGCTCTTCCAGGCGTCCAGAATCTTGGTGAAATGTTCACGCTGTTTTTCATTCATATACTTCTCGCCCTTCTTTTCTTTGTAGGGTTCGAAGTTGTGCAACTTTTGCACGTCGTTTGCTGCCATTGAGGTCTCCAAATCTTGTCCGGAATCTAGTCGATGCTTCGGCCTGTGTCTAGGCGGTGTGACTAAATACCAAGATTTGTCCTGAGAAGCAACCCACGTCTTTCAATATCGACAGGATGTGAGAGGTGTCAGGCAGTGTGGCCAGGGGTGTAAAAAGAGGCTTTACAAAATAGGACATTCATACTATTTTAATTGGACGTTTATCCAAATAGGTGTGAGATATGGCTACAACCGTACTGGTAACCGGCGCTAACGGCTTTGTGGGCAGCCATGTGCTGGAGTCTTTGATGGGCCGTGATGATGTCAAGATCATCGCCGCCTGCCGTGATCCCCGTAAGTTGCCAACCCGTTATAAAGGAGAGGTACGGACCGGTGATTTGCGTGATAAGAGCTATGTCGACGCGTTGGTGCAGGGGGTCGATGTGATCTGTAACGCTGCCGCCTGGACATCCCTTTGGGCGCATGAAAAAGAATGCAAACAATTATTTCTGGAGCCCACGCTGGCCTTGATCAAGGCGGCACGCGCGGCGGGCGTTAAACGTTTTATCAATGCCAGTACCACCAGCGTCGCCGCACCCGATGCCTCGGCCGATGCCATGAGCCAGGGAATCCCACGCACTTTCTGGCCGCATTTATGTAGCGTCATCGCCATTGAAAATAGTTTGCGTGACCAGGCCAGTGCCGATTTTCAGGTGGTGAATTTGCGGCTGGGTATATTCGCCGGCCAGCGTTATGCGCTGGGGGTGTTGCCGATACTGGTGCCGCGATTAAAAACCCATTTAGTGCCCTGGGTGGCGGGCGGTAAAACCAGCATGCCGATTATTGATGGCCGTGATATCGGCCAGGCCTATGTTCTGGCGGCAACCGCCAGTGGCCTGGCGCCTTACGAAAGTTTCAATATTGTGGGGCCAGAAGTTCCAACCGTGCGACAAGTGGTGACACTCATTCATGATGATTTCGGTTTGCCGAAGCCGCATTTTGGCGTGCCGTTTTTTATGGCATATCCATTTGCCTGGCTGATGGAAAAAATCGATCCCATTGTTCCCTGGGCGCCGCTGATAACGCGCAGCATTATTCATCTGATTGAAGAGACTCATGTGAACAATAACAAGGCCGAAAAATTATTAAATTATCGGCCGCAACATCACTGGCGGGATGCGATTCGGTTACAAATGAATGAAATGGCGGTGCGCCAGACTAAACCTATGGCGATGGCTCGGCCGATTTAATAAATCACATTTCATGAGAACTTACGTCAGGGAAATAGGATGAATAATATTATTTCTGGAATACAGAAAGTGGATGTCTGTTTTTATAGTAAAGCGCTGCCATGAGTCGCTACCAATATCCATTTCAGAGTCGCTACGCCACTATTGATGGCGTGACGTTGCATTATCTGGATGAAGGCAGTGGCCCAGTGATCTGGCTGATGCACGGCATGCCGATGTGGAGTTATGTGTGGCGCAAAATAATTCCGCCACTGGTGGCAGCCGGATATCGTTGCTTTGTACCGGATCTAATGGGCTTTGGTTTATCAGATAAACCTGAATCAGAAGCTGAGCATGGTTTGCAACGCCATGTGTACCTGATGACAAAATTAATCGAACAACTTGGGCTCAACAATATTATTGTGGCAGGTCAGGATTGGGGTGGCCCTATAGCATTGCGATATGCCATTCGGCATAAAGAAAATATACGTGCACTCATCATTTTTAATACCTTTGTTGAACGTTTTCCACAACACCAGCGTGAACGCAAAGCAAAAGATATTATCACCGGGCCGTTGCCAGGCATTTACCGTTTTTTATTCAAGCAGGGTGCGTTTTCCAGTTTTGTAGTGCGGCGTCTGGATGTGTTTCGCCAATTTGTATGGATGAAATGGCGCACTGGTAATCCTTCCAAAGCATTAGGTGCCGGGTTTCGTCGGCCAGTTAATCCGTCTGCCATGGTTGAATATCGCCAGCCACATGATGCGCCTGAGAAGCGGGCTGGGATCGCTGCCTTTGCAAAGTTGATTCCAGATTCTGCAACACATATTAATGCGCAATATATCGATGACATCCGTCGCGAAATAACAGGCTGGAATATCCCCGCAATGGTTATCTGGCCCGATGGTGACATGGCGTGGAAGCCGGATGAAGGTGAGCGCATCGCAACCTTAATTCCGCAATGTGAATTTTATCTGGTAAAAAATGCCGGTCATTATCAGCAGGAAGATGCGGCTGAGGAAATTAGTTTGCGCATGATCCGGTTTCTTGGCGAGCGCGTTAATTCGCCTGTACTACTGTGAATAAGGGATAACCCGGGTCTAATAACTGGTAAAATCTGTCTCTGGAATTGCAAATTGATGAGTCCTGATGTTATGGCCAGCAAAGGTGAAAAAACCCGCAGCGAGATTATAATCTGCGCAAAAAATCTGTTTTATCAGCGTGGTTACGAATCAACGTCGTTTAGTGACATAGTGAAAGCCTCCGGTTTATATCGCGGCAATATATATCACTATTTCAAAACCAAGGATGAGATTCTCGAGGCAGTGATACAACAACGCCAAACCGATATTCGTACGGGCCTTGCTTATTGGGAAACACAATATCCTGATCCCCGTGCAAGATTGCAGGCATTTGTGGCGATGGTGTCACGCAATACAGAGTTAATTGAATACGGCTGCCCGATTGGTTCGCTGAATATTGAAATTGGTAAAGAGCAGCGAGAATTACAACAGCAAGCGCGGGTATTATTTGATTTGTTTCGTGACTGGTTGACGCAACAATTTGTCGCGTTGGAGTATAAGGATGACGCTGAAACCATGGGATTGCATTTGTTGGGACGGGCGCAGGGTATAGCTGTTATTGCGCAAGTTTACCATGATGAAAACGTGTTGAAACGCGAGACACAAATGCTGGCAGATTGGGTGCGAGAGTTATGAGTCGTAAAACTGTAATAAGTAAAATAATTCAGGAGTAAGCTGTATGCAACATAAAAAAGGCGACAAGATTGTAGATGTGAAGCTGCCGACCATAAACGGCGAGATGATGAATACTACGAATTTGCGTGGCAAGCGTTATATGTTAACTTTTTTTCGTTTTGCGGGATGTCCGTTTTGCAATTTACGCATGCATGAATTATCCAGGCGATTTAATGAGCTGGGTGACAATTTCACCATTGTAGCGATCTTTGATTCCCCCATTGAAAATCTGAAAAAACATTCTGTGCGACATCATGCGCCGTTTCATGTGGTTGCAGACGAAGAAAATATTTATTACAAGCAATATTCTATCCGGCAATCATTTGCAGGTCTGTTACGCGGTGCGATAACAAGGTTTCCATCCGTGATGTATGCGCTGGTGGTTAAACGATATATACCCCTGCCTATCAAGGGAAAATTAACAACCATGCCGGCAAGTTTTCTGGTGGATGAGAACGGAATTATTCAGCTGGCGCACTATGCGAATGATCCGGGTGATCATGTTGACTTTGAGCAGGTTAAGGCGTTTGCGCTGGCGGGGAAAAAATCACGGTGATCTTTTGGCGTGTGTATTTTTACTTAAGGAACCTCTGAATAAGTCAGAGCTTCCTTAGTTTCCATCAGCTAGCGTTTTTTCCACCCGGCCCACTATGCGGCCACGATGTAATCTGATTTGCAGTGAATCGCCTGCATTAACCTGTTGGCTATCGGTTAAGGTTTGCCCCTGGCTGTTGCTGACGATGGCATAACCGCGCCCGAGAGTTTGCAGCGGACTCACCGCATGCAAGGTGCGGCTTAGGCCGGCCAGTTGCTGGCGTTTTTGTGCGAGCTGTTGCGGCAGGCTTTGCAATAAACGATGCTGCAAGGCGGCGAGATGTTGCGTATGGTGCTGGATGAATTGTTGTGGTGATGTGTTATGCAAACGACTGCTCAAACGTTCCAGTTGATACTGTTGCTGTGTAAAAAAATATTGCCAGGTTTGCTTCAGGCGTTTTATTAACTCATTGAGTTCAAAAGTTTGTTCGGCGATTCTGTTGATGGGGTGATAACGTTCCAGCCCCTGTTTTAAGCCGTCAAGTTGTTGCGCCAATTGTTGCAACAGGCCACGCATGAGTTGTTGCAAACGTGAATCCAGCCGCGCGAATGCCTGCACATAACGTGCTTGATCCGGGCTCACCAATTCAGCCGCAGCAGAGGGTGTTGGCGCGCGCATGTCAGCCGCAAAGTCGGCGATGGTGACATCGGTTTCATGGCCGACACCGCACACAATCGGAATGTCGCAATCCACAATCGCGCGCGCGACAATTTCTTCGTTAAAACTCCATAAATCTTCCAGCGAACTGCCGCCGCGTACCAGCAATAACACATCGCAATCTTTGCGTTTTGATGCAAGTTTAATGGCGGCGGCAATTTTTTGTGCGGCACCTTCGCCTTGTACCGGCACGGGATAAATTAAAACCGGAATCGCCGGAAAGCGGCGCCGTAACACACTCAATACATCGCGAATCGCAGCGCCGGTGGGTGAGGTAATCACACCAATTTTTGTGGGTACGCCAGGTAATGCTTTTTTGCGTGCCGCATCAAACAATCCCTGCGCCGATAATTTTGCTTTTAATTCATTGAACGCACGTTGCAACGCACCGGCGCCAGCCTCTTCCATGTGTTCCGCCACCAGTTGAAATTCACCGCGCGCTTCATACAAACCCACCTTGGCACGAATTAAAATCTGCATGCCATTGGCCGGTTTAAAACGTAAATACATGCCGCGATTTTTAAACATGGCACAACGCACCTGTGCGTTGCTGTCTTTCAGGGTGAAATACATGTGGCCGGATGTGGGTTGCGAAAAATTGGAGATTTCACCTTCCACCCACAACAGCGGAAATTCACTTTCCAGCAGGCTGCGAATGGTGAGGTTGAGTTCGGAAACAGAGTAGATGGTGCGTTCGGTTTGCATGGTTTCTGGTTATGTAGGTAAGTTATGTAGGGTGGGCAACTTGTTGCCCACGCGGTTAGCAATTAGATGCATGCGTGGGCAGATAAGACTCTGCCCACCCTACGAAACTATAGCCATGATCCAAAACCAGACAGGCCGTCTCGTGTTTGAATTCAATGGAGAATGTTCTTCTGGACATTGTTAACCACCTCTTCGTTGGGCAGTAGTTTACTGCTTATGGGGGTGTCCAGAATTATTAGGCCACTACATTTTGTAAAATTATTTTGGAGCGGATAGGTGTTGCAAGGCTGTCAGGATATCGGCGGGTTCCATTCGTTTTTTATAATCTGTATCGGCGAAAGCTGCACGCACAATGCCGGATTTATCGATCACAAATGTGCCTGGAACAGGCAAACCACGGCGACCATTGCCGTTAAATGCGGCAACATCCAGACCGAAGCTATGTTTATAAGCGGCATCGAGTTCAGGTGGTACTTCCCAGTAGAGTTTGTACGCTTTCATAACGCGATCATCGAGATCACTGAGAATTTCAAAGGGATATCCGTCCTGATTAACCTGTTCAAGCGATTTATCCGGTGTTTGTGGCGTTATGGCAATGAGCGTGGCGCCATATTTTTTGAAATTAGGCAGACTTTCGTTCAATGCATGCAGTTCAAGATTACAGTAAGGGCACCATGCACCTCGATAGAACACTAGAATAACCGGCCCTTTCTTTAGCAAGGTGTTCAGTTCAACCGGTTTTCCGTAGGGGTTATTCAAGGTAAAGTTCGGTGCTCTAGTACCTGTCTTTAAGCCTGGACTCGGCATTTTCGCAGCTAAATCGTTTGCTGCTTTAGTCATGGTGGCCATATCCACTGCATCCACTTTAAGGGCGTCTTTTCCTGTGTAAAGTTGCGTGTCGAGCGCTTTAACACGCTCGGCGATATTGGGAACAGATGCCGTAGTTTCGGCTGCTAGCGTGTATGGCATGGCCAGCAAGCTCACTAGTACACTGGCAATAAATAAGGTGTAAGGCCGTTTTATTTCATCTGTCATGAGAGTACTCCGTTTGGTGTATGAGGCTGCACAGGTGTGCTGGTGCAAGCGTCGTAGGGTTTCTTTCAACATTCGTTATGGGTTGCAAGAAACACATTATGCGATACTGCTGGAAGCAAATAGTATCGTTTGTGTTGCTTAGGGTATTGAAATGGATACGTTATCAGCGCTGTTTTCCCGATTTTCACCCACGGCACGGGTGTTTTATTCTGGAAACCTGTGTAGTGCGGCGGATTACTTTGAATCCGGTGGCGTGGGCCATTTGCATCTTTTGCGTGGAGGCCAGCTGACAATATCCAGCGGGGCTGCGGGTTCGCCCGTTACGGATTTACGGCTGATTGACCAGCCGAGTGTGTTGTTCTACCCCAGGCCGTACAGCCATCGATTATTGCCCGATGAGATCGAAGGCGCCAACCTGTTGTGTGCTACGGTCGATTTGGGCATTGAGATGCGCAACCCACTGGCCATGGCCTTGCCCGACGTTTTAGTGGTGCCGCTGCATGAATTGACGGCTATTTCATCCACGCTCGACCTGTTGTTCGCAGAAGCGTTCGCTGATTGTTGTGGGCGACAGGCTGCACTCGATAGGTTGATTGAGTACTTCTTGATTCTGCTATTGCGCCATGTGATCGATTCAAACATGTTGGACAAGGGTATTCTGGCTGCGCTGAATGATGTCCGCCTGTCCAGGTCGATCACGGCCATGCATGAGCACCCCGAACAAACGTGGACGCTGGAATCACTGGCTGTGGAAGCCGGCATGTCACGCGCACGTTTTGCCGTTCATTTTCGCGAAACGATTGGAACAACACCACTGGAATATCTTACCGACTGGCGTATGTGCGTTGCGCAAACCTTACTCAGGCGTGGCAAATCGATTAAGGCGATTGCCCTGTCTGTGGGCTACCAAAGCCCTGCCGCATTGCGAAGAGTGTTCACGAAAAAATTCGGTATGTCTCCCGGACTATGGCTGCGCAAGACGAATTTTGTAGGCTCGTAGTTCGATCATTGGCAACATTCCGCTGGCATGTCAGAGCAAGCCAGGAATCTGCATTGCATAAGTAGCTGCGCTTCGTCCGCAGAATCTTATATAATTCGTCGATTCTATAGACTTCTGGAGTCGTCATGAGAATCTCACAAGAAGCACTGACTTTTGACGATGTGCTGCTGATCCCTGCTCATTCCCTCGTTTTGCCCAATGAAGTATCGCTGGCCACCCGCCTCACGCGCGACATCACCCTCAATATCCCTCTGATTTCCGCTGCCATGGACACGGTTACCGAAGCGCGGCTGGCGATTGCGCTGGCGCAGGAAGGTGGCTTGGGCATTATTCACAAGAATATGTCGCCGGAAGAGCAGGCGCGCCATGTGATCCGGGTGAAAAAGTACGAAGCCGGTGTGATCAACGAGCCGATTACCGTGTCGTCCCGTGCCACCGTGGCGGACGTGCTGGCGATCACCCGCGAGAGCCGGATTTCCGGTGTGCCGGTAGTGGATGGTGAAGATCTGGTGGGCATAGTCACCGCCCGCGATTTACGTTTTGAAACCGGCATGAACAAGCCGGTGAGCGAAGTGATGACGCCGAAGCATCGCCTGGTGACTGTAAAAGAAGGTGCCAGCCGCGAAGAAGTGATTACCCTGCTGCATAAACATCGCATCGAAAAAGTACTGGTGGTGAATGACAAATTCCAGCTGCGTGGCATGATCACGGTAAAAGATATTCAGAAGTCCGATGAATTTCCCAATTCCTGTAAAGATGCGCAGGGCCGGTTGCGTGTGGGCGCGGCGGTGGGTACTGGCGGTGATACCGAACAACGTGTAGATGCGCTGGCGCAAGCCGGTGTCGATGTGATTGTGGTGGATACCGCGCACGGCCATTCACAAGGTGTGATTGATCGCGTGGCCTGGGTGAAAAAACATTACCCCTATATTCAGGTTATAGGCGGCAACATTGCCACCGCGGATGCCGCGCGTGCGCTGGTGGATGCCGGCGCGGATGCGGTGAAAGTCGGTATCGGCCCTGGTTCAATATGCACCACACGTATTGTGGCCGGTGTCGGTGTGCCGCAGATTTCAGCCGTCGCCAATGTGGCTAAAGAAATGTTAAAAAAAGGCGTGCCCCTGATTGCCGACGGTGGCATTCGTTTTTCCGGCGACATTGCCAAGGCGCTGGCGGCCGGTGCTTACAGTGTGATGATCGGCGGCTTGTTTGCCGGTACTGAAGAGGCACCGGGTGAAGAAATTTTATATCAGGGTCGTTCTTATAAATCGTATCGTGGCATGGGTTCTATTGCCGCGATGAAAAAGGGTTCATCAGATCGTTATTTCCAGGACAAGGATGCCGCAGAAAAACTGGTACCCGAAGGTATAGAAGGCCGCGTCGCTTACAAGGGGCAGTTGAGTGCCATTGTTCACCAGTTGCTCGGCGGTATCCGTTCCAGCATGGGTTATGTGGGTTGCCAGAATCTGGATGAAATGCGTACCAAACCGGAATTTGTGCGTATCACCAGCGCCGGTATGCAGGAATCACATGTGCACGATGTCACCATTACCAAAGAAGCGCCGAATTACAATCGGTCGTAATTGAATGGCTTCATCAAGAAAAAGAAAACGCAAATGCGCCGCTCTTGCGCATCATGCGCTCGCGGCATTCGCACATCCATGTGCATCACGCGAATAAACGCATATGAATAGATAATTCCCTCTCCCTTGACGGGAGAGGGCTAGGGAGAGGGTGTAGTACGAAGTACAATTCCG
>JANOOU010000160.1:0-2057 GCA_031421475.1 Gammaproteobacteria bacterium
GTAAAAACAAGAAAGCCCCAATTAATGGGGCTCTCAAGGCTAATTTTTACATTATGATCAATGGTAATCCTTAAAACGGAATATCGTCATCAAACGGCACATCCATACCGGCCGGCTGTGACTGTGGCGCAGACTGACCCGATGAACGTGATGGTGAAGAAGATGCCGATGACGATTGTGAATAATCACCACCGCCGGCGCCGCTGCCCGGCTTGCCACCCAGCATTTGCATTTCGTTGGCGACAATTTCAGTGGTGTACTGATCCACGCCTTCCTTGTTCTGCCACTTGCGGGTACGCAAACTGCCTTCTACATAAACCTGCGAACCTTTTTTCAGATACTCACCGGCAATTTCAGCCAGCTTGTTGAAAAACACCACACGGTGCCATTCGGTTTTTTCCTGTTTTTCACCACTGGTTTTATCTTTCCAGCTCTCACTGGTTGCGAGTGTGAGGTTGGTAACGGCGCCGCCACTGGGCATGTATTTGGTTTCCGGATCTTTACCCAGATGGCCAACGAGAATAACTTTGTTGATTCCACGTGACATAGTGATTTCCTGATTTTATCGATTAATGTGAATGTCGCATCGCGACACCGCCTTACCCTCGGCAATTGCTCCATGCATTGCTCTACCTTCTGCGTCCATGCAGTCGTCTCCCCTCGTGGGGAGAGCGAAGCGAGGGGGGCGCAGCCGGGCACCGCTGGCGGAGCCAGTGGTGGGGAGAGGGAAACGAGCATGGGAAAGACTTCATTTAATTTGGCCTCTTCATTTTTGCTCGTTGATTGAATATTGCAGCAGTTTACCTTCATCCAGCACGTGCAGGTCGACTTTAAGATAAGCGATACCTTCTTCGGCCTCGATAGTGGCTTCTGCCACACCCTGTACCATGACCAGCCGGGCCACCATGGCAGCGGATTCGGCCGGATCGATTTTACCGATGTTTAACAAATATGTACTGACATAACGCGGATTTTTCATGGTGATTGCCAGCAACAGCCAGGCTGTAATCACCAACAGACACATCAGATACACACCGGTTGCACCCCCATGCTGGTAAACCAGCCCGCCCATAGCACCACCGACAAAGGCTCCCAGAAACTGGCTGGTCGAATACATACCCATGGCTGTGCCTTTACGGTCGGCCGGCGACATCTTGGCGATTAGCGATGGCAGGCTGGCTTCCAGCAGATTAAACGCTGTGAAGAAAATTACCAGTGCCACGGCCACATGCCATACGGTGCCATCCCCTATTAACAATGCCAATTGTGCCACCACCAGACCGACGATGGCACCCACAAATACCTGCTTCATACGCCGCTTGTTTTCGGCGAGGATAATAAAGGGCACCATGAGCGGCACCGACAATAAAAACACCGGCAGATATAGCTGCCAGTGATGCGCCACCCGAAACCCAGATTGATCCAGCATTCTGGGCAAGGCTACAAACATCGCCATCAACACCAGATGTAACACGAACACGCCAAAATCCAGCCGCAGTAACTGCGCATCCTTGAGCACCTTATTCAATTCTGTGGGATTAACCTGGGCGTCGCGATGAAAAACACTGATAACGGGGTCTGGCACACGGGTATACAAAATCACCAGTGCCAGCACCGCCAGCAAGGCGATAAACCAAAACAAGCCCGACATGCCCACATAACGGGTAATCACCGGCCCCAGCACCATCGATGCAGCAAAGGCAAACCCAATACTGATGCCAATGAAGCTCATCATCTTCAACCGGTTTTCTTCGCGTGACAGATCGGCGGCCAAGGCCATGAGTACCGAAGCCACGGCCCCCGCACCTTGTAATGCACGCCCCAGAATAATGCCGTAGATGCTATCCGACATGGCCGCTACGACACTGCCTGCCGCAAATATCAGCAAACCGATGGCAATGATGCGCTTGCGTCCAAAACGATCCGATAGCATGCCGTAGGGTATTGAGAAAATACTGTTGGTCAGACCGTACATGCCCAGAGCCAGACCGGTAAGCAAGGGCGTGGCATCAGTGAGAGTCAGCGCATAAACCGAGAATACCGGCAGAATCATGAAC
>JANOOU010000161.1:0-4256 GCA_031421475.1 Gammaproteobacteria bacterium
GCCTATTTTCATCCCAAGTATCATCCATCCAATTTTGGAGAGGACAGTGGCTATAATCGCTGGCTCAAAGAATTTGAACGAAGCAATGAGCCACTGATGGCAAGCAAAGCCGTCATGGAGCGCATCTAACATCGCGTTCGAGAATGCGAAAGCTGATACATCGCAACAAACGACCACAACTAACAGCTTGTTAAAAAACACATAAATCGCAAACAAAAAAATACCCGCCCTGAATAATCAGCGGCGGGTATTTTTAGTTGCGTCAAGTGTTACCGGCGCAACTTACTGCTTTTACTTAACTAGCTTTATTTGACTGCTTTTATTTAACAGCTTTATTTAATCTTAGCAGCCAATTCACCCTTGTCATAACGCTTCTGCATGTCTTCAAGGGTGAGCACTTTCTTGATCTTGCTGGCCTGGCCGGCAGAGTTGAACGACTGATAACGATCTTTGCAGATACCGGTCATGGCCTTGGTGGCTTCTTTCAGGAATTTGCGTGGATCGAAGTTCTTGCGATCTTCTGCCAGGTATTTACGAATGGCGCCCGTAGATGCCATGCGTAAATCGGTATCAATATTCACTTTACGCACGCCATTCTTGATGCCTTCAACAATTTCAGAAACCGGTACGCCATAGGTCTGGCCCATGTCGCCACCGTAGTTGTTGATAATCGCCAACCATTCTTCAGGAACTGATGAAGAACCGTGCATCACCAGATGTACGCTAGGAATACGGGCGTGAATTTCTTTAATGCGGTCGATACGCAATACTTTACCAGTCGGCTTGCTGCTGAACTTGTAAGCACCATGCGACGTGCCGATGGCAATCGCCAGTGCATCCACTTGCGTTTTGGCAACGAAGTCAGCGGCTTCATCCGGATCGGTCAACAACTGGCTGTGATCCAGTTTGCCTTCTGCACCGTGACCATCTTCTTCACCCGCCATACCGGATTCCAGTGATCCCAGGCAACCGAGCTCGCCTTCAACGGATACGCCGCAAGCATGTGCCAGGCCGGTAACTCTGGCCGTCACTTCTACATTGTATTCATAGGTTGCGGGTGTTTTGCCGTCTTCTTTCAAAGAACCATCCATCATCACGGATGAAAAGCCAGACTGAATAGAGCGGAAACAAATACTCGGTGCAGCGCCATGATCCTGATGCATACAAACCGGGATGTGCGGATACATTTCGATAGCCGCCTGAATCAAATGACGCAGAAACGGTTCACCTGCATAAGAACGCGCACCGGCAGAGCCTTGCAGAATAACAGGGCTGTCCACTGCGGCCGCAGCTTCCATAATTGCCTTCACCTGTTCCATATTGTTTACGTTAAACGCGGGCAAGCCATAGCCATTTTCAGCAGCATGGTCGAGCAATTGGCGTAATGAGATAAGTGCCATTTTCAAGTCTCCTCAGATAGATAAATAATCTAGATAAATTAATCATTAATTGGCAATGTTAACATTGCCGATGGTAACCACCTTCATTGCATTGGTGCCCCCACCTTCATCACCCAGCAAGTCACCACGGGAAATGATAATGCGATTCCCCTCTTTGACGATGCCTTTTTTAAGCAGTATGTCAGCCACTTTGGAACTGATGTTATAAGGGCCCACTTTTTCAAAATCGATACTGGTGGGGTAAACACCCCGGTACAACGTCACCTTGCGTCGGGTCTGCTCGTGGCGTGTCATGGCATAAATCGGTATGCTCGAACTGATACGTGACATCCATAATACGGTTGCACCGGATTCAGTCAAGGCTGCTATGGCATCCACACGCAGATGATTGGCAGTGTACATGGTGGCCATGGCGATCGCTTCATCCACCCGTCCAAATGTTAAATTCACCCGGTGATCCGATACTTTGGCTAATACATGCTGCTCGGCTGATTCGCAAATTCTACCCATGGCTCGTACCGTTTCTACCGGATATTTACCGTTAGCGGTTTCACCAGAAAGCATCACGGCGTCCGTACCATCATGCACTGCATTCGCCACGTCAAACACTTCGGCGCGGGTTGGAATCGGATTTTCAATCATCGATTCCATCATTTGCGTGGCCGTAATCACCACACGATCTTTGGAGCGCGCACGTTTAATCAGGTCTTTCTGAATGGCAGGCAATTCCGCATCGCCCACTTCCACGCCCAAATCCCCACGCGCCACCATAATAACATCCGAAGCATCGATAATTTCATCAATAACCTTGAGCGCTTCGGCACGTTCAATTTTTGCCACAATGCCACCATAACCACCGGCTGCGCGTAACAAGGCGCGTGCTTCGTTAATGTCGGCTGCACTCTTGGGAAACGATACCGCCACATAATCCGCCTGAATTTCAGCAGCTGCGATGATATCTTCCTTGTCTTTCTCGGTAAGCGCGGGTGCTGACAATCCGCCACCTTGCAGATTGATACCTTTTTTGTTCGACAGCTCACCGTTTTGCGCAACAATGCAATGAATTTCACTGCCCACAACCTTCACCACATTGAGCGCCATACGGCCATCATCCAGTATTAAGGTGTTGCCAGGCTTTACATCATCGGGAAGACTCTTGTATGTGATACCAACGCGGTCTTTAGTACCGGCCATTTTATCGAGGTCGGCATCCAGAATAAATTTATCGCCTTTACGTAACTGCACCTTGCCATCCGTGAAACGCTCAATGCGAATTTTTGGGCCTTGCAAATCAACCAGCACACCCACAACCCGGCCGGTTCTTGCGCTGATTTCACGCACCCAATGGGCACGGCGTTTTTGTTCTTCGTGAGTACCGTGAGAAAAATTTAAACGTACAACATCCACGCCCGCCATAATCAGCTCTTCGATAATCTGTGGATTATCTGTAGCCGGGCCAAGGGTGGCGACAATCTTGGTTCTACGCAAAGTAGAAACTCCTCTTTGATTCATGAGCTGCGCACAATGCGCTGCAAAAGTGCGGACAAACCCGCGATTTATTTATAAACGATTCCCGCTAATGCGCTTCGTGCGCTTACGGCATTCGCACATCCCTATGCATCACGCAATTAAAGAAAAAAAGATTTTGCTTTTTATTTGCGTGTATTTGCGTGTATTGGCGTTCATTTGCGTTTTCTGTTTCTTGCTTTACCAAGCAAAGCAGAGCAGGCAAAACAAAAAGACCCCGGATTCCGGGGTCTTGATGTTCAACTTAACCTTTGGCGCGTTGTTCCAAAATTTCAACAGCGGGCAGAACCTTGCCTTCCAGGAATTCCAGGAATGCACCGCCTGCCGTCGAAATATATGACACCTTGTCATATATATCATATTTCTGAATCGCAGCAATCGTGTCACCACCACCGGCCAGTGTGAAGGCACTGGTTTTGGCAATCGCTTCCGCAATTTTCTTTGTGCCTTCACCGAACTGATCAAATTCAAACACGCCAACCGGGCCGTTCCAGACAACCGTGCCAGCTTTCATGATGATGTCGACCAGTTCCTGCGTGCTCTTCGGTCCGATATCAAAAATCATATCGTCATCCGCCACATTGCCAGCATCTTTCAATACTGCTGGTTCGTTGGCATCAAATTTCTTACCGCAAACCACATCCACAGCTACCGGAATTTTGGCGCCGCGTTTGTTCATTTTTTCCATCAGCATTTTGGCTGTAGGCACCAGATCGGCTTCGCACAATGACTTGCCGATTTTTTTACCGGTAGCCAAAATAAAAGTGTTGGCAATACCGCCACCCACAACCATCTGATCCACTTTTTCAGACAAAGCTTCAAGCACGGTCAACTTGGTAGACACTTTTGAACCGCCAACAATCGCCACCATCGGACGCTTGGGATTGGCTAACGCCTTGTTCAGCGCATCCAGTTCTTCTGTGAGCAAAATTCCGGCGCAGGCAGTCTTGGCAAATTTTGCAACACCGTGCGTTGACGCTTCGGCGCGATGTGCCGTACCGAATGCATCCATGACAAACACATCGCACAATGCAGCATATTTTTTCGCCGTGTCATCTGCGTTTTTCTTTTCGCCTTTGTTTACGCGAACATTTTCCAGCAGCACCAGTTCACCAGCAGCCACTTCAAAACCGCCATCAATCCAGTCCTTGATCACACGTATTTTCTTGCCGAGTTTTTTGCTCATCACATCGGCAACCGGCTGCAAGGAATCTTCAGCTTTAAATTCCCCTTCAGTCGGACGGCCCAGATGTGACATGACCATCACTTTGGCGCCGGCCTTCATGGCACGTTCAATGGTCGGCAGTGAAGCACGAATGCGTGTGTCAT
>JANOOU010000162.1:0-5066 GCA_031421475.1 Gammaproteobacteria bacterium
GCAATGCAGGACGATTCCAAGGATGGAATCGGTAGAGTCGCGTCAGGAACGAAGACCGAGCAATTGCCGAGGGTTAGGGAGGGGGTGTTCTATCAGCGCAATCTTTAATCGGAAGTTGCGGCACATCATCACACCCTCCCCCTAACCCCCTCCCGTCAAGGGAGGGGGAATAAATAGCGCAGCTTTTGTAGTAAATGTATGGCGCAATAACCAACGGGCATTGCGCCGGATGAATGTGATGAGTGCAATGCGCTGCGCTTATTGCACCCTACGATGATTACTTGATTGTTTTTCGTTTTTGTTTTTGGTTCTTGCATTTAAGTCCATTAGCAATTTACCGAACAACGCAAGTAAACAGAGTTTAATACAGGACAAAATATGAACAGACTAATCCGCTACTTTATTGAACGCCATCTGGTTATCAATCTGATCACTATTTTTATTTTGTGTATCGGAATTGTTATTTCTATCAAGTTCATTCAGCGCGAAGCATTTCCCAACGTTAATCTCGATAAAATTCAGGTGGATGTGATTTATCCCGGCGCATCACCGCGTGAAGTCGAGCAATTATTAATGACGCCGATTGAGCGGGAATTGCGTGCACTCAATGGCATCGATAAAATGTATTCCATGTCGTTTCCCGGTTCCGGCCGCATTTATATGGAAGTGGATCCCGCTGCCAGCAATCGTTCGCGTTTGTCGAGCGAAGTGCAGCTTGCGGTGAATCGCGCCAGTTTACCGGATGATTTATTGAATGATCCGGTGGTCACGGAAGTTGATGGTGCGGTGTTTCCCATTATTCGTCTGGCTATCGCCGCGCCGATGGATGAGCTGCAATTAAAACGTTTGGGTGACAATATCCGCGATGATTTGCTGGGCATTAAAGGTGTGGCCAAGGTGCAGATATTGGGCGGGCGCAAGGCCGAGATTCGCGTGGTGGCCGATCAGAAACGGATGGACGAGCAACATATTTCTGTGCGTGATTTGGCGCAGGCCTTGCAAAGCTGGAATGTGAACATGGCAGGCGGCAACATTGATACGCCGAAGGGCCAGCAATCGGTGCGTATTGTGGGCGAATTTACCGATGCGAAAGATGCGGCGAATTTGATTTTGCGTGCCAATGATCGCGGCGATGCGCTGCGGCTGGGTGATGTGGCCACGGTTACTGAAACGCTGGAACAGGCCAGCAGTTATACCGAAGTGAAAGGCGAGTCTGCGATCTCGATGATTATTTTGAAAAAAGCCGATGGCGATATTATTGATGCGGTGGATAACATCAAACAATATATTGAAACAGTGCCTGCACGTTACGGCGCATCGGTTGAAGTGAAAAGCTACCAGGATTTTTCGCGTTTTGCACGCATGCGTCTGGGTGTGTTGACCAGCAGCGGCATGATGGGTCTGGCGCTGGTATTTATTTCGCTGTTCCTGTTTTTGCGGCTGTCGGTTGCACTTACTACCGCATGGGGCTTGCCAATTATTTTTATGGCGGGTATTGCCATTATTTTTTCACTCGGCATTACGCTGAATCTGATTTCCATGCTCGGGCTGATTATTGTGCTGGGGATGCTGGTGGATGACGCCATTGTAATTGGCGAAAACATTACCTGGCACATGGAACGCGGCATGACACCGGCTGAAGCGGCGGTGAAAGGTACCACTGAAGTGCTCGGGCCGGTAACGGCTTCTGTTATGACGACGGTGGTGGCGTTTGTGCCGATGTTTTTTGTTTCGGGCATGATTGGTAAATTTATTGTGGCGATTCCGATTGTGGTGATTACGCTGCTGATGCTGTCATGGCTGGAATCGTTTGTATTTTTGCCCAGCCATGTTGCCTATTTCACCAACCCCAACAAACATCCGCCGGAGCGTGCCTGGCTGATGAAATTTGAAAATATCTATGGCTGGATACTGGAGCGCGCGGTGCATTTTCGCTGGATTACCATTTTGTTGTCGGTGCTGATTTTGATCGGCGCCATGGTGCTGGCTAAAACCAGTTTGTCGTTCCAATTGTTTCCGCCGGTGGGTGTGGATGAATATATTGTGCGTGTGACGGCACCGGCCGGCACCAGCCTGGAAACCATGCGCGATCATTTACGTGATGTGGATCGCGCTATGCGTGTCGAAATCAAACCGGAATATTTACAGGCAACCATTTTGAAGAGTGGTGATGTATCGATTGATGAAGGTGATCCACTGACGCAACGCGGTTCACGTTACGGCATGATACGGGTGATTTATGAGCCAGCGGTGAGCCGCCCCGACCATGATGCGCTGGAAGACATGCGTCATCTGGCGAACACCTTGCCGCAGAAATATCCGCAACTGGATGTTAATTTTACAGAAATACGTAACGGCCCGCCGCTGGGCCGGCCGCTGGAAGCGGAAATCAGCAGTTACGATAATGCAACAGCTGAAAAAGCCGCGTATGGTTTAATGGGCTATCTCAAAACCATTCCCGGTGTCACCAGCATTGATAGTGGCTTGCAACAGGGCGATGCAGAAATGCATGTGGTGCTGGATCGCGAACTCGCTACGTATGCGGGTGTGGATTTGGCCACGGCATCACAACATGTGCGTGCAGCAGTGGGTGGTTTGGTGGTATCAAACATTACCCGTGGCACAGAAGAAATGGATGTCACTATTCGCTTTCCAGAAGCCCATGTGAATGAAGTGAATCAGTTGCGCACTATCCAGATACCGAATCAGCGTGATGGACTGGTGCCTTTATATAAAATTGCGCATTTTGAAGAGCACACCGGTTTTACCACCATTCGCCACAAGGATGCGATACGCATTGTGAATGTCGTGGCCGATATCAACGCCGATCAGATTACCAGTATTCAGCTTAACAAACTGGTAAGGGATAACGCAGCCAGCTGGCAGGGAGATGTGGCAGGCAAGGTAACGGTGCAGTACGGCGGTGAAGAGGAAAAAAACAAGGAATCATTTGAAAGCCTGGTGCTGGCATTTGGTTTTGCGTTAATGGCGATATTTTTTATTCTGGCGATTCAGTTCAGCAATATTACCTATCCCATTATCGTGATGCTGGCGATTCCGTTTGGCATTATTGGTGTGATTTTCAGTTTTTATTTGCACGACATGTTCTGGAAACCGATGCCGTTGTCGTTCTTCTCCAGCCTGGGTGTGATTGCGCTCACCGGCGTGGTGGTGAATAACTCGTTGGTGTTGCTGGAGTTTGTGCAGCGTGCAGTAAAAGAAGGCGTTGCGTTAAAGGATGCAGTGATTCAGTCGGGCCGCAGACGGTTGCGTTCGGTAACCTTAACGTCGGCCACCACAATTTTAGGTTTGTTACCCACCGCGTATGGCTGGGGTGGCCTGGACCCGTTTGTTTCGCCGATGGCGCTGGCTTTGTCATGGGGTTTGATTTTTTCAACCGTGATTACCATGCTGACGATTCCGGCGGTGGTGATGGCGGTGGAGGATTTGAAAATGTTTTTTCTGAAATTATTCCGGCCACAGAAATAACACATGGATTGTGAATGGTGGCTTTGCCATGATGCGCTTCCTTCGTCAGCACATCCTACAAACCCCGTACGTCCGTAGGATGTGCTGACGCAGGAAGCGCATCATGGCGAGGAACGAAGCGCAACATTTGTGTTTATGATGCAGGAAGCGCATCAAAAGGAGGACATCGTGACTGCCTATCGTCGCCAATATATTCCGGGCGCTTCGTGGTTCTTTACCGTCAATCTTGCCGAGCGCAAGGGCAATCGTTTACTGGTTGATAATATTGATTTGTTGCGTGATTCTTTTGCTTGCATAAAACGAAAGCGACAGTTCGATATGGATGCAGTCGTTATCATGCCGGATCATCTACATTGCATCTGGACATTACCACCTGAAGACGCTGGTTTTTCCACGCGATGGAGTTTGATCAAGAGTCATTTTTCCCGCGCCATCGAAAAGGGTGAGAGTATTTCAGGTAGCAGAAATAAACGGCGCGAGCGCGGTGTGTGGCAGCGCCGGTTTTGGGAACATCTGTTGCGAGATCAGGCCGACTATAACCACCATGTGAATTATATTCATTGGAACCCGGTGAAGCATGGCCTGGTAGAACGTGTGGCGGATTGGCCACATTCCAGTTTTCATAAATTTGTGGCGCAAGGTGTTTATCCTGTTGATTGGTGTAGTGATGGTGTGTTTGAGATTAACGGCGGTGAATAATTCGGGAGCGCATCTTTGGTGTGCCAACGCATGACGTGCAGGAGCGGGCGCATTTGCGGACGTATGCTTTTGATCTCGTGTGGTGGCCACATCTGTGTCAAAATTCATCCATGAATCACCCCATCCACAGTGAAAAACTACGCTTCACCGGTTCGCAACAAACCTTGCTGGATGCACGCCTGGATTTACCGCAAGACATCACGCCACGTTCCTATGTGGTGTTGTGTCATTGCTTTACCTGCACCAAAGAAACCTTGACCACGGCACGCGTCGCACGCGGTTTGGCGCAGCAGGGTTACGCTGTTTTGCGATTTGATTTTACGGGCCTGGGTGGCAGTGCGGGGAATTTCGCGGATAGCAACTTTAGCAGCATGGTTGAAGATATACGTTGTGCCGCGCGTTATCTGCAACAGGATTATCAATCACCCGTGGCTTTGCTGGGCCACAGTATGGGTGGCATCGCTGCACTGGTGGCCTCGCGTGATATAACAACGTGCAAAACCGTTGTGACCCTGGCGTCGCCGGCGCAGCCTGCACATGTGTTGCATCACTTCGGTTCGGTTTTACAACAACTCGAAGCCGGACGTGCGGCTCATATTACAGTGGCCGGTGCGCACTATCCGGTGAAGCCACAATTTCTACAGGACGTGCGTGCCACTAACATGCAACAACTGCTGCAAGGTTATGCAACCCCGGTGTTGGCCATAACTGCTGAACGTGATGCTTTGGTTGCAGCGGATGCGGCGCAACACATTATTAGCAGGACACAGGGTGAGAGTCGTATGGTGCAAATGGCGGGTGCAGATCATTTATTTAGCGATCGTAATACCACGCTGGAAATGATTGATATTATTGCCGCCTGGCTGCAACAGCAGGGA
>JANOOU010000163.1:0-4319 GCA_031421475.1 Gammaproteobacteria bacterium
TCCCACGCAGAGCGTGGGAACGAGAAAGAATTAACAGGCTGATGCACTTCGTGCCTCAGCACACCCTGCAACACACATCACATCCCATTATTATAAACTTTCGTTTGCGTCGCCCCGCTTTCACGTACCTGCTTTAATCCAACCGCATAGGCTTTGAGAATTCCCAAGGTCCAAACAATTCGATCCCGAAAATACGCATCTGCGGTAGCGTTATTGTCTTCTGCTTTTTCATTCAACACTTTCTCAACATTACGCACAATAACCTGCTCGGGTATGTAGCAAATACGATTATTTTTGTAACTGCTCATGCGCAATTCAGCAATCGGAAAGGAGCCGCCATCGGCCGATGACACCGATACTAGCAACGCCGGTTTATGGCCGACTTCGTTTTTGCTCAATAGCAAAAATAGATTTTTTAGACCTGCTGGCACCTGACCGTGCCACTCGGGGGTAACGATGACAAAGGCATCGCTGTTTTGGCATTGTGTGCGAATAGGGGCGAGCAGTTTATTCCATTTATCGTCACCATCCCATACACCCTGATCCCATAGCGGTAATGGATTGTTGGCCAGATCCAGTATTTCGGCCTTGTCGCAAAGTTTATTTTGTAATGCAGCGGTTTTTATATAGTTTGAAACCTTGCTGCTTTGTGATGCTTCGCGGTGGCTACCGCTGATAATGGTGAATTGCATTGGAGTGTCCCGCTCATTATAGAGAAATGAGAGGGAGTATCGACGATACGGCGCAATGTGTAAACCACGCCCCTATGTGGTCATCAAAACCCAAAGTTGTGCAGCGTATCCATACACTCGTTGATGGCAGCGCGCCCACCACCCATCATGACTTCTGCTTGCGGCTGAATATCATTAAATTGATACCAGCCCTTGATAGCATCGAGCGCTTCCGTTACAGACGGAAAATATGCCAATACCTGACCGGTACCGGTCATCAGTGACACCGTACAGTCACTCCATTCTTTTATATAAAATTGCATAAAGCTCTCCTGATAATTGGGTGCAGATTAGTGATCAGAAGTGATGGAATGATGACAATTTGATGTGGGTATTATGACAAACCGAAAATATATATCTGCAACTATTCAGCATTGCGATCCAGCTAGCGTACCAGCTGCCGGTTCACTTCGTCACGCTTAGCCTTGCCTGCCAATAGCTCAATAAGCGTTAATGCAAAATCCATCGCTGTGCCAGGACTGCGTGACGTAATAATTTTCCCGTCTATTTCCAATGCTGAATCTTTAACAACCGTATTCGATAAGTTCAACGCCGCTAACACACCCGGATAGCCAGTTGCAGTTTTACCTTCAAGCAACCCTGCTTGGGCCAGCGCTTTGGGCGCCGCGCAAATGGCGGCGATATATTTATTATTGGCTGCGTGTTTTTTTAACAATGTTTGTACACGTGCATCGTCACGTAAATGATCGGCACCCGGCAACCCACCGGGTAATACAATAAGATCGAAAACTTCATTCATTATTTTGTCGATACGGGTGCTGGGCAATATACGCAAACCGCGTGATGCGGTAACCGGTTGCTCATCCAGCCCGGCTGTGATGACTTCAAATCCGGCACGCACCAGTATATCGGTAATGGTAACGGCTTCGAGTTCTTCACAACCCTGCGCCATCGGTACCAGTACTCTAATCATTTTTTTTCCCGAATTTATTTTGGACGATATTTAATGCCTTGAGTAAACCCAGTGCTTCGCTCACTGGATAGTCATCGGCATTATTGGCAACCGCAGCAGTAACCACTTCTGGGGTTTTGACTTTTTTTGCAGGCGTGTCATTGGGGTTACCAAGATGGCCGGCCAGGTCGGCTTCCTTAACGCGCTTAACGTCTTTGTTATTTGACTCAGTCAGGGTGTACTCCTTTAAAACAATATCCGGCACTATACCTTCAGCCTGAATTGAACGACCTGAAGGCGTGTAATAACGCGCGGTAGTGAGCTTCACTGCACCACCATTCGGTAATTCCTGAATGGTTTGCACGGAGCCTTTGCCAAATGATTTTTCGCCCATTAACACAGCCCGCTGCTGATCTTGCAATGCACCGGCAACAATTTCAGAAGCGGATGCCGAACCGCCATTTATCAGTACAACAATGGGCGCGCCTTCCATTAAATCACCGCTGTGCGCCTTAAATTCGCTGGACGTATTTTCCATGCGGCCTTTGGTATACACAATCAAGCCATCATCCACAAACATATCTGTCACCTCAGCAGCAGCATTCAATACGCCACCGGGGTTGTTACGCAAATCCAGTACCAAACCTTTCAGATTGGTTTTATTTTCTTTTTGCAGCTGTTTCAGCGCCGCTTCTAGACTCTCGGCGGTGTTTGCCTGAAATGTTGAAATTCTTACATAGCCAAAATCTTTTTCCAGTAACCGTGATTTGACACTGTTAACTTTTATGATGGTTCGTTCCAGCTTGAAGGTTAGCGGGCTTGCCTCATCCTTTCGTAACAGGGTAATTTCAATTTTACTGCCGGGTTTGCCACGCATAATATTCACGGCATCATTCAGTGACATGCCCTTTACCAGCCTGTCATTAAGTTTGATAATCATATCGCCGGTTTTAATGCCGGCATGAAAGGCCGGTGAGTCATCAATCGGCGATATAACCTTCACCAGGCCTTCTTCCATTTCAACCTGTATGCCCAGGCCACCAAATTCGCCGGATGTACCTATTTTTAATTCTTTATATTCATCTGGATTGAGATACGAGGAATGGGGATCCAGCCCGGTTAATAATCCGCGTATCGCATTTTCCATCAACTGTTTATCGTTTATCGTTTCAACGTAATCGGTTTTAACGCGATCAAAGATGTAGGTGAAGTCGCGTAATTGCTCCAGCGGTAATCCTGCTTTTTCTGTCGGCTCGGCATCTTTTACCTCCACGACAGTGGCTGCGTACACAGGTAAACAAATTAAGCTCAATAAAGCGGATTGATAAAAAATTTTCATGCATGCTCCAGTATGTTTTTTTACATCCATTATTCTTCCAGCTTTGCCACATGGCGTACGCTGGCGGAACACCATAGTTTGGGGTTAACCGGTTTTCCCTGATAACGTATTTCGAAATACAGGCCACTGTTTTCATGGCCGCCACTATCGCCTACTGTAGCGAGAGTCTCACCGGCTTCAACCCAGTCACCGGCTTTTTTGAGTAATGCCTGATTATGGCCGTACAAACTCATGTAGCCATCATTGTGATTCACAATCGAAATAAATCCAAACCCCTGTAACCAGTCTGCAAATTCAACCCGGCCACTGGTAATGGCGCGCACCGGTGTGCCATACGATGCATTAATCAATACGCCATTCCATCTCAGCCCACCTTGGTTACGGCTGTCACCAAACTCCGCGACAAAACCACCGCGCACCGGCCAGGGCATTTTTCCTTTACGGGTACCGAAGGCCAGCTCATTGCCTGCTGAGGCTGGTATGTCGGCCATGAGTTCACCCAGTGACATGAGTAATTTTTCAATGCGGTTGCGGCTGCCTTCCAGGTCCTGTAAAGCTTGTTGTTGCTGTTCTATGTCCTGGCTTAAATGTTCGATTAATTTTTTGCGGCTTTCCCGGCTTGCATCCAGTTGCTGTTTCTGGGTTTTTTGTTCGGCGGCCAGTTGCGCCAGTTGTAGTGCGGCTTTTTCTATATCTACTTCCAATTGCTGTTTTTGCAGAATGCTGCCGAGATAGGTGTCTATTTCGCGGTTGCGGGCCTGGTTCAGAAAATCAAAATACACCATGGCACGCCCCATCTCGGATGGCACTTTTTGATTCAATATCAGTTTTAATTGCGGTTGCTGGCCGAGCGTATAGGCGGCACGTAATTGACCGGCGAGCAAGCGCCGTTGCCGATCCAGGTTTATCCGAGTGGTTTGTAGCTCCTGTCGCAATTGTTGCAGGCGGGTGTTGGATGCCATCGCCTTTTTCTCGGTACTGCGCTGGGCAATAGATACCTTGGCTATACGCACTTCCAATCGCTGTAAATCCTGACGCAAATCCGTTCGTTTAGATTTGTTATCGGTCAAGCCGGAAAGCAGGCCACCTATTTTTGCACGCAGATCATCCAGCTTGAGCTGGTAGTCGGTGGCCTGATCTTCGTCGGCCCAAACCGGAGACGCTACCCCCAGGCCTAGTACTACCAAAAACAGGTAAGACCATCGCATGGCCGGTATTTTGTTCAAAATCTTAGGCATTTAGGTTTTTTTTACGCAAATACAGCAAAAAAGAGAAATAACTGTGTATTACTCCGTGGCATTTTACTAATATTGGGACTTTCCAATAAAGTAAAGTC
>JANOOU010000164.1:0-9451 GCA_031421475.1 Gammaproteobacteria bacterium
TCGCGATTTAAATACGCATCAATTTGTGCGTTGCTCAGCTTGCGAAATACCACGGTGTAATCCACGCAGGCGGTTTGAATCTGATGGCTTTCGCTGTTCAACAGACACAAACCGGTTTGAAATACGATGCGTTTTCCCGAGGCCTGTTGGAGTTGTTTGAAGGCCTTGTCATAAGCGCCGGGCTTGCCCAGCTTGTGACCATCCAGTTCGGCGCTTTGATCCGAACCAATAATGAGTGCACGGGGGTGGCGTGGTGCCACCGCCCGGGCCTTGGCCGCTGCTAGCCGCACCACCATCTGCTTTACGTCTTCATGGGGCAGAGGTGTTTCATCAACGTCTGGTGAGTCGGTCTCGTAGGGCAGTTGCAAACGCGCCAGTAGCTGTTGGCGAAAAACCGAGGTAGAAGCCAATACCAGTTTCATAATCAATCAGATGCGGGTGTTGTGGGGTGCCCATCATACCTGTGGCCGACGCGGGTTCAAGTAGAAAAAAACAGCGACTTTCAGGGTACCCGGAAACAGTTGAAATATAAGGCTTTTCTTTTGACAAGCCGCAACTAAAGCTATACCATTGCGCCGCTCATGCAACCGCTAGTACCTGAACTCCTGAATTTTGTACAAAAAGCTGATCACGGCTCTGACATTAAGGGCGTATGGCCGCTGAATCGTATGCCGCGTTTTGCGGGTATGTTGCACCAGGATGACGGGCAGGTTGTGGTTGACCTACGTTTTGGCCGGCACGGTAAATTGCGTGTAGTGAGGGGGCGTCTATCTGCGGATCTGATAGTGACTTGTCAGCGTTGTATGCAACCGATGTCATACACGTTACAAACGCAGTTGAATCTGGCACTGATTAAAGACGATGCCCAGGCCGATGCGTTAGCGGACGAGTTTGAACCCTTGCTACTCGAAGCCGAAGAAATGAATCTGCCGACAGTCATTGAAGATGAGTTGTTATTGGCTTTGCCACTGGTGCTGGTACACGAGCATGATTGTTCGGATTTTTTGCAGCAGCAGGCGCAGCAGCAAATACAGGATGCCGCAAAAGCGGCAGAGCAGAAGGTAAAAAGTAATCCTTTCGCCGTGCTCAAGGATTTGCCCAAAGAATAGGAAAATTTGAAGTCGTCAAATTTTCGTGTGTGATTTTGATATATCGGAGACTACTATGGCAGTACAACAGAATCGTAAAACCCGTTCCAAACGCGACATGCGTCGTGCACATGATGCACTGACCGCAGCCACCGTATCGGTTGATAAAACCAGCGGTGAAACCCATTTGCGTCACCACATCAGCCCGGATGGTTTCTATCGCGGCCGCAAAGTTATTGCCAGCAAGCCTGACAGCGAATAAGTTTACGCAGGTTCTGAAAACGGGCGGATGAGTTTCTCATCCGCCCGTTTTTCATTGAGCCATAGCCCACTACATGAGCAAATTTCCTGTTATTGCACTCGATGCCATGGGCGGCGACCATGGTCCTGAAGTCATCGTGCCGGCTGCGGCACTCATACTTAAACAATTCCCTAAAGTTCGATTGATTCTGGTTGGTCAGGCTGACGTATTACAGCGACATCTGCAAAGCGCCGGTCTGGTACTGGGTGATGCCCTGCAGATTCAACATGCCTCCGAAGTGGTTACCATGGATGAAGCACCGGCGCAGGCTTTACGCAAGAAAAAAGACTCATCAATGCGGGTGGCTATTAATCTGGTGCATGAAGGCAAGGCGGATGCTGCGGTTAGCGCCGGTAATACCGGTGCGCTGATGGCCACTGCCAGATTTGTACTCAAAACCCTGGCTGGCATTGATCGTCCGGCCATCATGTCGACCTTGCCCTCGATTACCGGCCACACCCATATGCTGGATCTGGGTGCCAATGTGGATTGCAGTGCTGAACATTTGTTGCAGTTTGCGGTGATGGGTTCGGTGGCGGCGTCTGTGGTGGATAATATGGAGCGGCCACGCGTGGGTCTACTCAATATCGGCACTGAAGTGACCAAGGGTAATCTCCAGGTCAAACAGGCTGATCTGTTATTGCGTAACAGCAATCTGAATTACATCGGTTATGTGGAAGGCGATGATATCTACAAGGGCACGGTGGATGTGGTGGTCTGTGATGGCTTTGTCGGCAATATCTCACTTAAAACATCGGAAGGCGTGGCCAAGATGGTCACACATTTCATACGTCAGGAATTCAAACGCAATCTATACACCAAGCTGGCCGCGTTGATCGCCATGCCGGTTCTCAATGCTTTCAAAAAACGTGTCGATCCACGCGTCTATAATGGCGCCAGTCTGCTAGGCTTGCGGCACATCGTTATCAAGAGCCATGGCAGTGCCGATGTGTTTTCATTTGCCAATGCCATCAAGATCGCGTTACTGGAAGTTGAAAAAGCACTGCCACAACGCATTAACAAATCCATTGAAGCCTTACTCGAGAAGGAATCGGCTTGATCTACGCACGCATCACCGGAACCGGGAGCTATCTGCCCGCCAATGCCATGACTAATGCCGATCTGGAAAAGATCGTTGATACCACCGATGAATGGATACGTGATCGCACCGGCATAACCCAGCGTCATATTGCAGCTGATGGTGAATACACGGTTGACCTGGCGGAGCATGCAGCACGTCGTGCGCTGGAAGCGGCCGGTAAAAAACCGCAAGACATTGATCTTATTATTGTAGCCACCACCACACCCGATCGAATTTTTCCCAGTACCGCTTGTTTGTTACAGCAGCGTCTGGATATTCATGGTTGCGCTGCGTTTGACGTGCAAGCCGTGTGTACCGGATTTGTGTATGCACTGGGCATAGCCAATAATTTTATTCGTGCCGGTAACACCCGTTGTGCGCTCATAGTAGCCGCCGAAACCCTGTCGCGGATTGTTAACTGGAAAGATCGTACGACCTGCGTATTATTTGGTGATGGTGCTGGCGCAGTGATCGTCGAAGCCAGTGAGACGCCGGGTATTTTGTCTACCCATTTACATGCCGATGGCAGCTATGCAGACTTGTTGAATGTGCCCTATGGTATTTCACATGGTGTTGATCAATTGCGCAACTTTGATGCTTACATCACTATGAAAGGTAACGAAGTTTTCAAGGTGGCCGTTAACACGCTGGGCCGCATCGTTGATGAAACGCTTGAAGCCAATCACATGCAAAAATCCGACATTGATTGGCTGGTACCACATCAGGCCAATATGCGCATCATTCTGGCGACGGCCAAAAAACTCAACATGAATTTGGATCAGGTGGTGGTGACGGTTGATAAACATGGCAATACATCGGCCGCATCGGTGCCACTGGCACTGGATACAGCCGTGCGTGACGGCCGCATTAAAAAAGGCCAAACCGTTATGCTCGAAGCCTTTGGCGGTGGTTTTACCTGGGGTTCGGTGTTGCTTAAGTTATAACGGTTGATATGAAATTACAGGCTGTCATTCCGGTTATCGACGTTATAAATCTCGAACGCCAACTGGCATTTTACCAAACGGCTTTTCGTTTCATTATTCTCAATAAACGTATCGGCCCCTCCGGTTTGGAGTGGGTGCATCTCAAATCCGATAATACCGAACTCATGTTGCAGCAATGCAGTTCATCTACAAACAGCACAACGCCGCATCACAATTTTATGCTTTATTACTATACTGATGACGTCTTATCCAGTCATCGTTACATGAAAGCCAAAGGTATTACGGTAAGTGAATTATCTGTAACATCCTACGGCATGATGGAATATACCCTGGAAGATACAGAAGGCAACAAACTGGCCGTCGGCCAGATTCAAGAAAATTAACTACCGGAGAATGATGATGATGACAATAAACATAAAGTTACTCGCATTGGCAGCCGTTGTTTCCACCCTGACAGCGTGCACCGCGATTACTGAAATTACCTCCAGCACCAGCTCCACACTCGATGCGGCGACACCGGACATTACACTGAATAACTTTATTGATACGCGATACACCGCTATTCAGCAGGATGCAGCACGTGGCCAGGGTGAAAACATTGATGCCCTGGCGCAATTACTCGGCGCACAGGATTCAAAACAACTGGCGAGCTGGATGCAATCGCATTATGGCGAACTCTTTACGGCTGGCCAAACCTCTGCTGATTTGATAGCCAGGCTGGAACAATACAAGGCCATCCCTCAAGGTTAAATACCTTGTCGGCATAAAAAAAGCCCTGCATGCAGGGCTTTTTTTAGGCTGTTGAACAATGGTTTTTTAATGTGAATGCTTCGTTGTCAGGCTGTTAATGACATGGCTCAATGCATTGTTGAAAATGGAGTGGTCGGCGATCACGCGTGATTGATTGCTGGTTAATTCTTCGAATAATTCCACGGCGTTTTTTTCCAGCACCTTGTTACCTACGCGGTCAACGAACACCAGTTTGGCATCGTCGAACATAATCATTGAAAGTTTCAGGCGGCGGATAATCTGATCTTTACCGTTATAAATCTCAAACCATGCTCCAATCTTGACTTCTTTTGGTAAACGGGAAATCTGCTCTTTGGATACACGGATTTTTTCATCGGCCGATTTTTGCGCTTCGGCATGATCATCGATGGCGGCTTCAGCTTCGGCGGCAATTTCGCTTTCAATGGCGGCGATTTTGTTTTTTGTTATGTCGGCATCAGCGATAATTTTTTGATGTATGGACGTGAGCGATTCCAATACAGCATCAATGCTGGCCTTGTCTTGCCGGGTTCCATACAGGCTGTCTTTAATGGTTTCAATTAAATCGCTGGAGCTGTTCTTTAACATCAATAAACGAATTTTGTTGGTGATAGGCTGCACACTGCTGATTAATCGCTTTAATAATTCGATACATTCCGCCCACTCTTCGCTGTCGGTGCCGTGCTGCACGTATTTTTGCAGCATCAAATTAGACCAATTTTTCAGGATCAAGGTATTAATGGAAGGTGGAATGATTTTGTTTTTTGTATAGCGTTTTAATTCTGTCAAGATCACATGGCGTGCATGTTCTTTAAGAAATTCCTGCTGAGTTTCAGCCTCGGTGCTATCACTTTTTTTCTTTTCAATGCTGGTTAAGCGGCTCAAGGCCAGCAGGGCTGTATTGAAGCTGGTGGTGTTTTGATCAAATGAGGTTTGCAACTGGTCAATGATCAGGCTCATGGTTTTGTAGAGCGTATTGGTTTTATTTTCAACACCTATACCCAGATGTGCAATGGTATCGAGCACCATGCGGGCAGGATGGCGGTTGCTGTGGAAGAACTGGTTGTCGAGCAGGGCGACTTTTATCAAGGTGACTTGGAGTTGTAATAACAGCGTCTTGATCGAATCCGACATATTCGGATCACGCAGGAATTCGCTATACAACATTTCAATGAAATCGATGGTGCGCCCATCTATATGGCTGAGTGATTTGGTATTAACACTGCTGCTGAGTTTTGCCATGCTATTGAGCACGGCATGCTTGAAATCATCGGTATTGATATTCACCGTTTGGCCGGCAACATAATCGGGTTTGTACGATGCCTGCAGTATGGTGAGTGCCTTGATGATGTCGCGGCGATCACAAAAGTTTTTACCCTGAGTGGCAGGCGCTCCCACCGCTGATCGTTCAACGCCGGTGTCGCTATTAATAAAGTTTTTAATAACTTTGGATGCATGTTCCTGATCGACAACATTCTCGGTCGACTCAGCGGCATGGGTATGACTGGAGGAAGGAATATCAGACATAGGCTCTATTTATAGTCGTTATTATCGGCCATCAGTATCTGATGACCGATAAAAATCAAACAGACAGTTTGTTATAGACGCATTTAATCAACATTGTTGGCGGTGTTCAAACAGATTTATGCTTGTGCCTTATCCAGCATTTCTTTGGCGTGGGCCCGTGTCTGTTGGGTGATTTCGATGCCACCGAGCATGCGTGAAATTTCCTCAACACGTTCCTTCTCGGTGAGCGTTTGAATTTGGGTCTGGGTGAGCCCCTCCTGAATGTGTTTGAGTACACGCAAATGCTGGTGTGCCTGCGAGGCCACTTGCGGTAAATGGGTGACACAAAAGACCTGGCGATCATGACCCAGCAGGCGCAAATGCTGGCCCACAATTTCTGCAATACCGCCGCCCACGCCGCTGTCCACTTCGTCAAAAATCAGGGTGGGAATGCGGCCTTGTTTGGCGGTAATCATTTGAATGGCGAGGCTGATGCGTGACAACTCGCCACCGGATGCGACCTTAGCCAACGGTTTGCAGGGTTGGCCAGCGTTGGCGCTGACGGTGAATTCAATATCATCCAGTCCCTGTGCGCTGTAGTTTGCTTGTGCATCGGTTTTAACCAGAATTTCAAATTTACCGCCGGTCATGCCTAACGTTTGCATGGCCTTGCTGATTTCTTTATTTAAGGATTGGGCAAATTGGTTGCGTGATTTGGAGAGTTTGTTAGCCAGCGTCAAATACGATTTTTTAAATTCCTGCGTTTGTTGTTCCAGTCGGGCCAGATTTTCATCGGCATGGTCCAGGTTTTTTAATTCCTGCTGTAATTGTGCGTGCACGGCAAACAATTGATCCGGTTCCACACGATGTTTGCGTGCCAGATCGTGCAAACCGCCCAGCCGTGATTCCACTTCATTAAATCGTTCCGGATTATTATCCAGTGAGGCTAAATATTCGCGCAGCAAACTGGCGGTTTCTTCGATCTGCACCCGTGCTTCGTTCAGCATGGTGGTGGCAGGTGTTAATTGCGGATCGATTTCACTGGCGGATTCCAATAAATTGATTTGCTGACTCAGCTGTGAATAAAGTGTGCCTTCCTCGGCATCGTATAAAGCCATCACCGCCTGTTGACTGGTGGCGCTGAGCTTATCGACATTGGCCAGACGCTGGTGTTCCTCACTGAGTGTTGCGTATTCACCTTCAACGGGTGACAGCGCATCCAGTTCACCCACCTGATAACGCAATAAATCGAGGCGGTCACTGCGGTTTTTGCTGTCGTCCTGCAACTGCTGAAATTCGGTGCTGACTTTTTTCCATTGCTGATAAATGTTTTTTAATTCGGCAAGCAGGGATTTGTGCTGGCTGTAATCATCCAGTAACTGGCGTTGCATGTCGCTGCGCATCAGCGACTGGTGTTCGTGCTGGCCGTGTATATCCACCAGCATTTCGCCAAGTTCGCGTAAATCCTGCAACGGCACTGGTGTGCTGTTGATAAAGGCGCGGGAACGGCCGTCTTCGGAAAGACGGCGGCGTAACAAACAATCGGTTTCAGTGTCGAGTTCTTTTTCTTTCAACCAGAGCTTTATGTGATCCAGTTTTGAAATATCAAACTCGGCACTGATTTCGGATTTACTGGAACCCACACGTACATTGTCACTGTCGGCGCGATCACCCAACATTAAACCCAAGGCGCCCAGCAGTATGGATTTACCCGCGCCGGTTTCGCCGGTGAGCGCCGTCATACCGGCATGAAATTCAATGTCGATGTGATCAATGATGGCGAAGTTACGGATGCGTATGTGTTTGAGCATGGTTTTAGTATTTTTTAAAAGAAAAAGAAAAATAAAAAGAGAACGCAAATGAACGCAAATGAACGAAAATAGGTATTTTTAAAAGCAAGGATAAAGGCTGGCTTATGATAGCTCCGCATGTTTCTGACAAGTATATATTAGAAAGACGCGACATAAGTTTTCGGGGATGACCGATCTGAAATGTGTTGAGCGAATGCATCCGGTGTTCGTTACCAACACAAAAAATACCTTTTTTATATTTGCGTTCATTTGCGTTCATTTGCGTTTTCTTTTAAAAATTCTCCGCAGCCATGTACCAGCCCCACATCACAGCTGTTCGCTCCAGCGTAGCTTGGCGCGTAGTATCTCATAATAATCATATTGTGCCGGGTGTATCAATTTTACCGCATTGGGTTTGCGCCAGATGCGAATTTTATCACCTGGCAACACATCGCAGGCAGTCTGGCCGTCAAATGAAACCTGGGCGGTGGATTGTTTGTTCTGGCCAATTACAATATCGATTTCACTGTTGGCATTCACCACCAGCGGGCGATTGCTCAAGGTGTGCGGGCAGATCGGCACCAGCACTATGGCGTCGAGTGTGGCGTGTAATAGCGGGCCACCACCGGATAAGGCATAGGCAGTTGAGCCGGTGGGGGTGGACACCACAATACCGTCGGCACGTTGATAATTGACATACTGGCCATTGATATAGGTTTCAAATTCAATCATGCGCGCCACGTCGCGTATGTGTACCACCACATCGTTAAACGCCGCCGCTTCGCTGATTATTTTTTTATTGCGCATCACGTGCGAACTTAACAGAAATCGGCTTTCTTCGACATAATCACCACGCAGAATCTGTTCCATGGTTTCCAGCATGTCTTCGGGATAAATATCGGCAAGAAATCCCAGCCGACCCAGGTTGATGCCGAGGATAGGAACGTTGTAATCCACCAACGCGCGCACCGCACTTAAAAATGTGCCATCGCCGCCGATGACAATGGCGAGATCACTTTGCTTGCCGAGCGTGGCGCGATCCAGTATTGGGATATCTTTGGATAACAAACCTTCTGCATTGGGATCGAGCAAAATCTTGCAGGATTTGCTGACGAGAAAATCGTGCAGCATGTGCAGCGTGGTGACGACAGCTTCGCTTTTGTCTTTAACTATTATGCCGATGGTTTTTATTTTCATAATTAAGTAGCAATGTTAAAGTTTAGAGTGGCAAGTAAAAGCACTTTCTTGTGTGATTTTGTAGGGTGGGCAATGCCCACCAGTCTTTTAATTAAACATATGGCAGATTACGCTGCGCTAATCTGTCCTACGAGACTCTTTCAAGTGCATAAACTCATTGGCGAAACGATCCCATATTTTCCTGTATTTGTCCCAAGACCAACCATTATTCGAATGTTCAAGCCAGTAAGTTCGTAGGTGATCTTCTCTTTTAGGTGTTGGGTATATTTGCCATCCCAAATCACATTTTCCGAAAGAAAGCGTAAATTTTTCTTCAGTGCTTCATCTAGTTCAAAGGCGGTGTTTTCCGCTAATTCAACTAAGTTGTGCGTAAACTCTACTTTACCTCCAGAAAGAACAATAATGCCCTTGAGAAGAGTTTCAATAGAAAGTCCGCAAAGTAACGGAAAAACAGGAAAGCAGCCAGCCTCAAATGAAAAGCCAGTGGGGAAACCAAGCTCTTTCTTAATCGAGTCAGGAACCTCATTGGCAACTCCGAAGTGCCAAATAACTGCGGCACTGGCACGAAGTTGCGAGGCTTTGTCGTACCACCACTGTGCCGATTGGCGATTCTTAAACTCTTCGGAGTAAGCGTCAATCATAAATACCTAACTATTTTTAGCTAGCGCTGCTAACTCATAAACCAAATCCAGCGCCATCTTCGGCGTCAACGCATCCGCATCTATTTTTTGCAGTCTCTCAATCACCGGGTGCGGCAGGCTGTTGAATAATTCCAT
>JANOOU010000165.1:0-2220 GCA_031421475.1 Gammaproteobacteria bacterium
ATCGACTTTCAATCATCACCAGGGCAAAAAACGGCATCATGAAAGATGGCCATTCCGATTCTTTAATTCCACAGCCGCGTAATAAGTCTGCCGTTGCCCAGATTTTTGATTCGTATTGCAGGATATTCATTGTATGAGTGATTCCAGTTTTAATGATTAATGACTTTCCTGCGGCCGCTGCGCCAATGTCGCTTTGGTCATAAAACTTTGTTGTTTACGAATGCCCGCAATGTCAATTATTTCACCCGGACGTCCGTCGGCAATGGTGTTTAACACATCGCGGGTATCGCGAATATTCGTTGTATTGATGCGGGTGATGATGTCACCGGCGGCGAGCCCGGCCAGATCGGCCGGGCCGTTTTTGAATACATCGGTAATTAAAACACCTTGTGTATTTTGCAAGCCCAGGCGTTCCAGCCACAGCGGATTGATATCGACACCTTCAACCCCCAGCCAGCCGCGGATGACACTGCCGTGAGTCAGAATTTGTTTTACCACCGTAATGGCCAGGTCGATAGGTATGGCGAAACTGATACCTTGATAGCTGCCGGACTGGCTAAAAATAGCGGAGTTAATACCGACAATTTCGCCTCGGGTGTTGATTAAAGCACCGCCGGAATTGCCGGGATTAATGGCGGCATCGGTTTGAATAAAATTTTCATAGGTACTTAAGCCCACACGATCCCGACCGGTTGCACTAATAATGCCCTGCGTAACGGTTTGACCAATGCCGTAAGGGTTGCCTATGGCCAGTACCACATCGCCCACGCGTGTGATTTGCATATTGGCAATGGCCAGGGGCTGGTGCTCATGTTCCTCAATGCTGATTACAGCAAGATCGGTGTCGGGATCGGTGCCGAGAATTTCGCCACGCAGTTGATGGCCGTCATCCAGTGTTACCAGTATCTCATCGGCTGCGGCCACCACATGGTAGTTGGTGAGTACACGGCCTTTTTCAATGATGACACCTGAGCCCTGTCGGCTGCGTGTCCGGGGCTGATTGATTACAAACGATTCGCGCAGCGACAGTTCGTTAATGTGCTGGCTGGCACGTATGCTGACCACCGCTGTGGCAGCACGAGCCACGGCGTCGGCATAGGAAACGGTGCCGGTTTGCGTGACGGCAGCAGGCGTATTAACAGCAGGTGGTGGTGCTTCGGGCCACAGCGCCAGCAATACACCGCCCAGTGCCAGGCCAATGAAGGTCCAGAGCACAATGAATCGGAGCGGGATGTGTGTAGAATTCGAAAAAATTTTCACAAATAGAGTCTGGAGCTTGCGCATGGTTGAACTCAAACGATTGCACGATTACTGCAACCAGCTGTTGGCTACAGATACATTCCGTGATTATTGCCCAAATGGATTGCAGGTAGAAGGCAGGCCGCAAATTAAAAAGATAATAGCCGGTGTCACTGCCAGCCAGCAGTTTCTTGAGCAGGCGATAACGCGTGGTGCCGATGCGGTACTGGTGCACCATGGTTATTTCTGGAAAGGCGAGGCGCCGGTGATTACCGGCATTAAAAAACAACGCATACAAACCTTGTTGCAGCATGACGTGAGTTTGCTCGCGTATCACTTGCCGCTGGATGCACATGCGTTGTTGGGCAATAACATTACCCTGGCGCAGCAGCTGGATATTGCACAACCCAAAGTCGTGGACACCTTGTTGCGGCAGGGCGATAACCAAGGTTTGTTGTGGCAGGGTGAGTTGGCCCAGGCGCTCACCGCAGAGCAGTTTGGCGTGCATATTGAATCGCGTTTACAGCGTATGCCGACCCATTTGCCATCACGCAGTTTGCGGCCGATTAAAACCCTGGCCTGGTGCACGGGCGCAGCACAGGGTTATATCGAACAGGCGGCGCAGTTGGGTGTGGATGCCTATGTCAGTGGTGAAGTCTCGGAGCAAACATTTCATCTGGCGCGTGAGTTGGATCTGCATTATTTCGCCATTGGGCACCATGCCAGTGAATCCTACGGTGTGCAGGCTTTGGCGAAACATTTGGCGCAACAGTTTGATCTGGAGTGGGAGTTTGTGAATGTGGCCAATCCGGTGTGAATAGGGTTGGAAAAAAAATACGTCACAGTGACTCGGTGTTTCAGTGCCCCGCCTTTTGCTTCTGCGCCGAGCGTTATGAGGTCACAATTGAGTGGAGTTAAGTGACTGATATGGCAGTAAAAACCCAATAAGTGTTGGATAAATAGCAGGGCATCGAGTATCAT
>JANOOU010000166.1:0-2833 GCA_031421475.1 Gammaproteobacteria bacterium
TTTTGGGATCAATCGTCGCCGAGGTAATAATAATTTTCAGATCGGGTCGGCGTGGCAGCAGTTGCCGCAGATAGCCCAGGATGAAATCGATATTCAGGCTGCGTTCATGGGCCTCATCGATAATGATGGTGTCGTATTGCAACAGCAAAGGATCGCGATGAATTTCAGATAATAAAATACCGTCCGTCATTAATTTTATTTGCGTGAGAGGACTGATCTGGTCCGTAAACCGCATTTTAAAACCGACCTGTTGCCCTGCTTGTACATTGAGCTCTTCAGCAATGCGATGCGCCACCGAGCTGGCTGCCAGAAGTCGAGGTTGGGTATGGCCAATCAGTCCTCGCACACCACGCCCCAGTTCCAGACACATCTTCGGCAGTTGCGTCGTCTTGCCGGAGCCGGTTTCACCACAAACAATAATCACCGGGTGTTGTTCAATGAGATGTTGTATGGCCTGCTTTTTTTGACTGACAGGCAGCGATTCTGGATAAGTAATGACTGGACATTGTTGCACACGCAGTTGTACGCTATCGGCGGATTTCTGTAGCCGTTGCTCTATGCGCGTTAGAAAATTGCTTATTTTTTGCTCAGGCAATTGAGTATTAATTTTATCAAGTTGCTCACGTCCCCAGGCGCTGTCCTGTAGCGTGCAAATTTCGAGTAATTGACTACACTTTTCTATGCGCAGGTGTACGGGTTGTTGTGTCATAATCCGTTTGGATGAGATCTTAAGAAAACGCGGCATTATAAATTGATTACTGAACGAGCAGTAAAATATTGAAGTTAACTTTGCTGTGTACACGGGTTACTCTGGGCAAATTATGAAAAATTACGGCTTAATACTTGTAACAGCTGGTTTATTGGTGGCACACAATGCAATGGCGCTGGACGGCACGATTTATCCTGTCGTCACCTTTGAATGCAATACCGCAGAAAATACCCTCAAAATAAAAAGCGAAGTGAAATGGGACGATGAAGGCCGCAATTTCAAATATTCGGCTGCTGACGGCACCTATAATCCCTGGGATTGGGTCAGCATCAATAAAATAGCCGATGGTAATGCCAGCCTGGTGTCAGTCAAAGAGCCTTTGACATTATTCTGCAAGCTTGGGCGGGATCTGTTCAAAGTAATATTGGCGCCCAAAATTTTTAACCGTAATTACGACGGTAATTGCGGTAAGCAGTTATCCGTGGTTGCAACCGTCTATCGGGGTAATATTCTGTTGGTTGACCATAAAGAGTTTGAATCCTTTTGTCATGGTAATGCGCCGGTAGTAAGAGGTATAAAAATTGAGGCTAACACCGGCGATGTGAAAATCGTAACCATACCCAAGTTTGAGTTTTATTGAAATGAGACTGTTGCACGTCGTGTAAAAGTCGATTGGCACATGGATGTCCCAAGGATATGCACAGAGATGTGCCCACAAATGCCCTGAGTTTATACCGAAAAAATATTTGCATATCCACCGGTATGCAACATAAGATCGTTTAAATCACCGTCACGAACGATGAGCAACACCTGCTATTCAGCTAGCTCAGGTGCCCTGTCCGTAACTTTAAGAATAAGTGAGACACCTATGACATCCACAATAATGACTTCGGTTTTAACCAGGCTAATAATGGCCACCCTGTTGCTTCACTCTGGCTTGTCGCTTGCGGCAGCCGACAGTGCGAGTCATTGCGACAATACACTGGGATCGCCGATACATAATTTTTGCGAAGTAAAACCCGGTGTATTGTGGCGCGGTTCCAAGCCGGATCAGGTAGCGGCAACATGGTTAATTAATAAAGGCGCAAAAACAGTTATCAATCTTGAGCTGCTGCATGATGACATGGATGAATTTCTGGCAGCCAGTGTTCAGTCTGATGCAACCTACAATGTGGATTATTTTCGGGTAAAAACCTGGGAGCCGTTGTATGCCGTTGCGACAGCGAGTGCCGATAAAGATGTCATTCAATTTATTGCCGTTGCCAGCCAGGCTACCAAACCGGTTTATGTGCATTGTCGCGCAGGTGAAAATCGAACGGGCGTTATGATTGCTGCCTACAAAATTATTATTGATGGCCAAACCAGTGATGCCCAGGTGAACGCGATACTTGCAGAAATGCAAAGCTATAAAGGCTTTTGGTCAGATTCTACGACACGCTACATTCGCAGCCTGGTACCCAGGCGTGAAGAGTTTCTTAACAAGGCAAAAACGTTCAAAGTAGAACCGCCGAAAAAAATTATTTGTCAAAGCGGTAGCTGTGACGATGCGTAGCAGGCACTCAACATTGGTATAACCCCACTGCCATTAAGTTAAGATTTTTTCCCTCCCCCTTTGAGGGGGAGGGCTAGGGAGAGGGTGTTTTAAGCGCTTGATATATCTCACCCTCTCCCCAGCCCTCTCCCGCTAGCGGGAGAGGGAGCTTTGACTTTTTCGCTTAACTTACTGGCATTGGGTACAACCCTTTTTTATTTATCTATCATGAAAATTAAACAATATCAGGTTGATGCGTTTGCTAAGCACGTATTTGAAGGTAACCCTGCCGCCGTGTGTCCACTGGCGAGCTGGCTGCCTGATGATGTCATGCAAGCCATAGCGGCCGAAAATAACCTGTCTGAAACCGCTTTCTTTGTGCCATCCAAACAAGGATATGTATTGCGCTGGTTCACACCACAAAAAGAAGTGAATCTTTGCGGCCATGCCACGCTGGCTACAGCCCATATTTTGTTTGAGTTGTTAGGTTATACAGAGAGAACCATTACATTTGAAACACGTAGTGGTGATCTAACTGTAGAAAAACATGGCAATTTATTGCGTATGAATTTTCCTGCGTGCCCGGCCTTGCC
>JANOOU010000167.1:0-2206 GCA_031421475.1 Gammaproteobacteria bacterium
TCACCACCGGCAAGGTTGGCGGCTTTCTTTAAATCGACAACAGCCTGTGCTGTTTTACCCAGCTCCAGCGCGACATCGGCACGGTTATAGCGCGCGGCATAATGATTGGCATTGGCTGACACCACGCGATCATAATCGGCCATCGCCAGCTGCGGCTGTTTTAATTTTTCCAGCGTCAAAGCGCGATAAAAATACGCACTCATCGGTGGCTGCGACACGGCCAGTAATTTGTCAAATAAAATTTTGGCGCGATCATAATGTTGCTGCCCATAAGCCAGGCGCGCTGCCAGCAATTGCGATAATTGTGTATTGCCGGCAGCAGCCAACGTTGCAACCCGGCTCTCGACTTCGGCAAATTGTTGCTGCGCCAGCAGCTCTATACCTTGCAGATAAACCGGTTCGCGATACGCATCGAGTTCTTGTCCACTATCAACCGTATTTTCTTTCCACTCAGATGTATTGGCAGTGCCCACCTGAATCACGGTCACTTTTTCGGCGTCGGACAATGCTGACAAATGCACACTCAGCAAACCTGCGTAGAGTGCGGCAAACACCAGCAGTATGGGCAAAAAACTTTTGCTGATAACCTGTATAGATCGTTTCATGCATCCACCTCTGACTGCATGGCAGCAAATAACGCCGGGCGAATTCCACGATCATTCGCCAATTGAATGGCCAGACCGGGACGTGCATTCACTTCCAGCACTTGCGGGCCTGTATCCGTCATCGCCAGATCCACACCCAGATATTTCAGCGGCAAAATTTCGCCGCAACGTTCTGCAATTTGCAAACATTTTTCCCAGTCAGGCAATAGCAAACCGATAAGATTTTCACCATGATCGGGATGCAAAATAATCGGCATACCCGCATGAATGGCATGTGTTGTCCGTCCGGTTTTCATATCTATACCCACGCCTACAGCACCCTGATGCAAATTGGCGCGTCCACCGGACGCTTTGGTAGGCAAGCGGCACATCGCCATCACCGGGCGATGTTCAAGCACAATCACGCGCAAATCCGCCAATCCCCAGGGACTGAGTTTGTGCAGCAAAGGCGCCGGACGCAAACGCTGTTCAAAAATCGCGAAGTCGCCCAAATCAAATGAATGCGTTCCAAACACAATGTCTGCAACGTGACGCTGAATATCCTGCAATGTCCAGAGCGTGCCAGATGACGTGTACCAGCCGTGTTCATCGCGCCGCGTAATCACCACGATGCCGCCGCCGCCACTGCCTTGCGCCGGTTTGATAACGAAATCATCCAGATCCCCCAGCATCGCGCCGACCTGTTGCGTTTGATGAAACGACTCAACAACAAAATAACTGGGTGGTACCGGCACGCCCTGTGCAGCCAGTAATTGTTTGGTCAAGCGTTTGTCATCGGCAGTTTTATAAAACTTGCGTGGATTGTAACGATAAATAAATTCCAGATTACGCTGGTTAATCGATAACACTTGTTGCGACATCTTGCGCCAGTGAAGGATTTTTTGCAGCCACTTCATGATGATGGAACCGCACGGCCAAAAATCAGTTTGCGGAAACGGATAAATTCCATCAACCGCAATCCCACCCATTTACCCAGCCATAAATTGAGCGCAATCACCACCAGTAACATTTCAGGCAATGCCATGATCAAGCTCTGCAAAAATAGCGAATCCATCACCACATAGGCCGCGCTGATAACAATCATAGTCATCACCGTCATGCGCCAGACTTTTTGTGAGCCTTGTTCAATTTCAGTGAGCGCAAAACGCTCGGCTGTAATCGCAAGAATGGCAATGGGAAATAATGAAATATGTGCCAGATCAAACAAACCATAATTCACACCAGCCACGGTCATGGCCAGCATCATGATAACCACCACCGTGAGCATGATGGCCATTTTGGGCGAATGCAGAAGTTGCAGCCAATCAAGCCCACGTCGCACCCATGAGGCCGCCAGTACAATGCTGAGAAAGCCGATCAAACCCCATAACAATCCGGTTTCGCGTGCCGCCGCCGCAATCAACGCCGGCAAAAAAGTACCGAAAGTTTCAAAACCAATAACGTTGCGAAACACTACCGTTACTAGCGCACCTAAGGGAATCATCAATAAAATTTTCAACAGATTTTGTGAAATACCCACTTTCTCAAACACGGCATAAATATTAACACTGTTAAATAATGAATCACCCAGCGCTTCACTGACTTCATTGCGTGGCACCAGT
>JANOOU010000168.1:0-3635 GCA_031421475.1 Gammaproteobacteria bacterium
TGCGTCTGCTCCGTGCTCGAATCCTCATGTATGACTTATACACTGCGGTTCTGTGCGCGGAGCTTCCTTGCCCTCACGAAAAAATTACTATTTTTAGAGGTGCCCTACAGCGTTAACCAGACCGTAACAACAACTTAATGAACGACAGGATCTCACATGGAATTTTTTAAAATTCGTCAAGACATTCCCTTTATGCGTTATGCGCTGGTGTTTAATGTCATATCCCTGCTTACCTTTCTACTGGCCATTTATTTTTTGGCCAGCAGAGGTCTGAATCTGGGTGTTGATTTTACCGGCGGTACTGTTATGGAAGTGCACTATCAAGAAGATGTGGCCAAATTACCCGAAATTCGCAGCCGCCTGTTAGAAATGGGTTTTCACGATCCCGTCGTACAAAACTTTGGCACGTCCTATGATGTGTTGATCCGCTTGTCGAGTGCTGGCATTGCAGCCGACAGCTCTTCAGAAACAACGGCAAGCGCCGGGATTTCCGACAAGGTGATGCGGGTATTGAAAGCCGATGCGCCCGATGCGGAATTGCGCCGTACCGAATTTGTCGGCCCGCAAGTCGGTCGCGAGCTGCTGGAAAATGGGGTTTATGCTTTATTGCTGGTGAGCTTTGGCATAGTCATGTATTTATGGATGCGCTTCGAATGGAAATTCGGTTTGTCAGCCATCATTGCCAATATGCATGACGTGGTCATTATTTTAGGCTTTTTTGCGTTTTTTCAATGGGATTTTTCACTCACCGTTTTGGCAGCTGTACTGGCCATTCTCGGTTATTCGGTGAATGAATCGGTGGTAGTGTTCGACCGAATCCGTGAAAACTTTCGCAAAATGCGTAACGCCACGACACCGGAAGTCATTGATAGTGCGATTACCGGCACCATGTCACGTACCATCATTACCCACGGTTGCACCCAGCTTGCTGTGTTATCGATGTTGATATTTGGTGGTGAAACCTTGCATTATTTTGCACTGGCATTAACTATCGGTATTTTGTTTGGTATTTATTCTTCCGTATTGGTCGCTAGCCCACTGGTTATGTGGATGGGCATCACACGTGCCGATCTGATTCCGGTGAAAAAAGAAGAAGCTGTCGACAACATGCCTTAATCACAGCATGCCTTAATCACAGCATGCCCTGATCAGGGCGTGCTGCTTTTTGTTAACGATCGACCGTTTTTTATTTACAACGATTTGCCATGAAACTACCCGTAAATTTCTTTTTAGTTCTAAACCTATGTCTATCAGCCTTGCTGTTTTCTTCAACAAGTTTAGCAGCCGGCATTCGCGTCGAAGCCATGCAAATGCCGGCCTGGTATACCCGTGCCGATGTAAAACAGGTCTTGAAGCCCGGTACAGAATTAAATTCCGGTGATTTGATTACGACTGGTGCCGGTGCACGTATGTTGTTACGCATGGATGAAGGCAGCCTGATTAAAATGGGTGAAAATGCCAGCCTGGATATTACCAGTGTTCTACCGCCTGCCTATGAACAAGCCTATTTCGAAGCGGCCATTAATGTGATTAAAGGCGCGTTTCGTTTTTCCACCACCGTATTGGGACAAAATCGTAAACGTAGTATCGATATTCGAATTGGAACGATCTCGGCTGGTATACGCGGCACGGATATTTGGGGCAGCACACAATCCGATAAAGATGTTTTGTGTTTGATTGAAGGCAAGATCAAGGCGCAACGTGCAGGCGAAGCAGCTTTCAACATGCAAGATCCGCTGAGTTTTTATATTGCACCCAAAGACAAACCGGCATTACCCGTGGCACCGGTTCCATCGGATCAACTGCAAAAATGGGCATTGGAAACTGACGTGATGCCAGGTGCTGGCGTGTTGAATCTTGAAGGTGCATGGGCGGTTAATCTCATGTCACTCGACACGCTGGCAGCCACTGAATTCGCAATAAAACGACTGACAGATGCCGGTTATGCCGCAGAAGTTTATAAACTATCGTTACAAGGTCGTGACTGGTTTCGTATACGCATCACGGGTTTTGCTTCTAAAGAGGATGCGCGGTATTTTGCCGGCTTTATCGATGGAAAGCTTGGCGTTGTTAAACCCTGGGCTGTGCGGTTTTAAGCACGGCTGTATTTTAAAGATCAAAAGCTTACTAACTCGTTTTATGTAAAGAATATCCTTCGAGTAAATACTGAATAATTAAATCCAGCGTCATTCCCGCATGCTTTTAGCGGGAATCTTGTTGCTGCCCGATAGATCCCCAACAAAAGCATTCGGGGATGACGAACTTTTATAGCCTGATCGATATTGTTTTGTATGGTAGGCGTATTCTTTTCAAGTGCCCCATTAGTACTAATAAGTCAGATGAAAAGAATACCATTCAAACAAAAAAATGAAGTATTAAATCCAGCGTCATTCCGGCAGGCTCTGCCGGGACGACGATGTATTCTTAACGTGCCGGTATGGGTGTGTATCCTTTTCAAGTATTCCGGTAGTAAGTCCGCAAATAAACGAAAATAAAATCAATTATTTTTAATATTTTTTGCATTTATTAGCGTGCATTTGCGGACTGCTCTTTTTTCTTTGTATTAATATTGTTTAAGTGCTATTGCTGTGCAAGATAATATTCAGTGCTGCGTTTAATACTCTCAATGATTTGGTCTGGAACATGGGGTGCAGTGAGAAACGCTTGCAGTTCGGCCTTGGGATTGATTAATAAAATAGCGGCACTGTGTTCCATTAAATAATCCGTCTTGTTAATGTCACCACTGGCGCCCGCCACCTTGTTGTAAAAAACAGCTGTTTGTTTGCTGATATTTGTCAATTCTTTTTCGCTACCGCTCAGGCCGATAAAATCCTTGTTGAAATAATGCACATATTTTTCCAACACCTCAGATGTATCGCGTGCCGGATCGACTGAAATAAAAATTACTTGTGGACTGTTGCCATGTTGTTCATGCAACAAGGATAGGGTTTGCTGCAAGGTGGTGAGTGTAGTGGGGCAGACGTCGGGGCAATGGGTATAGCCCATAAACACTAATGACCAGTTGCCGATGAAATTTTTCTCGGTGAATGGCTGATTATTCTGATCCAGTAACTGAAATGCTGTTAAGGCTTTGGCTGTAGGCAGCAAGGTGCCGGCGATCTGTGGTGGTGTGACATGTTTTTTGGATTCGGTTGTTATACCTAGCCAGACTCCCGCTATCAGCGCAATGCTTGCAGCAATAATGAAGACGGGTCTGAAAGTGTGATGGCTTTTCATGTGATGCCTTTTTGGGTGAGGATGCGTTCTACGGGATCCGCATTAAAAAATAATTTTCAAGAAAAAATTTCTGCTTGCAGGTATGTCATGTGCAACAAAAAATTGCGTAGGACGACGACGTGTGCGCACGACGCACTCTACAGAGAAAAGAAAGCGGGCTCAACGTAATGACATCCATTTTATTACCTGAAAAATGGTTCAATAATTGAAAGGGATGCCCCTGTCAGGCTCGATATTACATAGTAAAACATTGTTTAATTAAATAAGAAAATACTAATTTATATTGACTTGCAAACTATTTGAAATAGTCATTGCGACACAATGTCGCATGCGCTAGGATGGCGCGCCGTAGCAAACTCTGCTAGCAAAAAATTGACCTGAATCAATCAGGTGACTGT
>JANOOU010000169.1:0-2094 GCA_031421475.1 Gammaproteobacteria bacterium
CTCGTAGCTGTTGGACGTCGCCGTAACAATTCAGTCTAAAAAAAATTATCACTACAACAACAAACCCTGCTGCGGCAGGGTTTGTTGTTTGTGCGGTATAGAGATTTAGGGAACCTCTGAATAAGTCAGAGGTTGCTTGCAGTACATCTTATGGCAATTCAATGTGGTCATTTGCGTACAGAATAACCAGCAAATAATGTTTTGTGAAAAATCAAGATAAGCGATACCTTCATTTTAAAATATGAAAGCCAATGCATTCAGACCGAGCAGGGTATCGATCTATTTTATTACACCTGCCGCACACTTATGTTGGTAATAACCCACATCCGCCAACACTTTATTTAACGGCCCTTGCAGCGCCTGAGCATGTGCGTTATACCCTGCCACAAAATCATTCAATTTAGACACCATGGCATTGTGATCGGCAATACGTTTCTTTTGCACCACTACCCAATTATTATATTGATCCGTCATGATATTAAATTCGCCTGACATATTATTGTAAGCCTGTATTTTGATGTTTTCCTGCTGCAACTCAGCAGACATCAAGGGCTTTGTGGCATGATTTTTATGCAGGCTTTTACGTAAGACATCCAGATCAGCCGCCACTTTAGTTTGCGATCGGGCAAGCGTATTTAACCGGGTTTCTTCCTGATTCAGATTCTGCTGCGATTTTTCGATAGCGACTTTATATTTTTCAATGTTTGTAGCCTCCTGTTGCAACGACTGATCATCTGCCACCAGCGCATTAAATCGCTGCTTAAAGTCAGAATCTGCGCCCCAACATTTCTGTACGGCTGCAATCGTTTCTTCATCCAACAACAGGGCGGGTGGCAACAACGACGTTACATTGACCGAGGGCGGTTCAGCATGTGCAGACAACATCCCTAAACTAATCAAACAGACCCATAACAACCCGACCAGGCTTATAGTTTTCATCTTGCTCTACTCATTCACGCTTAAAAACTTTAATACTTTGAAAACCACCATTACACAGGCAGTTGCACCACTACACTATTGTAATCGTGCCGACGCGTTATCAAATTGCTGTACGCAAAAACATCCAGTAAATTTTCATAACTTTGATGACTGATGTTTGTTTCATTCTGCCAACAACCCAGTTGCTGATAGGCACGAATGGTATTGGCCAGCACTTGCCCGTTCACACCGGGGAAAAGTCCGGCTTTCATTTCGCGCATGGCAATTTCTTCTGCGGGTGCTGTTGTTACATAAGCCAGTGATTTGCGATACGCGCGCATAAACGCTTTTGCCATATCCGATGCAAGCCACTCGCGCGAGGCACACAAACTACTGAAAGCCACCGGCCCTACGGCATCACCCACCGCTGCCACTACATGTGCCAAACCTTCGAATTCCAATTGCTGCGGATACGGGCCTTGCATATGCACATAATCCGCCTCGCCGTTGCGGAAGGCACGTTCAATCGCTTTGACGTCACCTGCATCCATGACTTTCAATGTTTTAAAATCCACACCCTGCTTATGCAAGCCATAACGCAACATGGCCAGGGGCTGAAAAAAATGATCAACCAGTATTTTTTTACCCACCAGTTTTTGCCAGCTGAAGTGCGCATCGGGTTCACGCGCTGCAATAAAAAAACCATCACGCGCATTGATTTGTGCGAAATGCATAATATCGATGACTTCATTTTTTTCCAATGCGGCGAAGCTGGTGGCAACGGCAGATTGCGCCAAATGGCAACTACCCTTGCGAATATTATCCGGCACGGTGTTCCCGGGTGTAGCCGGTGTGTAGGTATAGTCCAGCCCTTCATCACGCAAAAAACCGCCGGCCATGGTGATGAGCAAGGGACTGTAGAAAGCAGAATGGCGCAAGGCCATGATATGTATTTGAGTCATGTTGTTTATTTAATATGAATGGTAAAAATAGTATCTGGCGCAGACTGTGCCAGTTCAGAACGGGCTGGCACTGCCTTAAGGTAAGGTTGCTTGTTGATGTCTATCGAGATGACTGTCTGTTGGCATGCCAACAAAATAAAACAATATAGACCATACAATCCTAACTTGAAATAACGACCGCAGAGACAAAATGCTGTATTCATGGGTATGTTTA
>JANOOU010000170.1:0-1877 GCA_031421475.1 Gammaproteobacteria bacterium
CCACGCTTTCGCAATACGCCGCATTGGCGGCGTTCGACGCCGAGTCACAAACTATTTTGTTACAACGGCGAGATGAGTTTCGTGTGCGGCGAGATTATTTATTACCGGCACTGCGACATCTGGGCTTTAAAATACCGCTTATGCCACAAGGTGCATTTTATATTTATGCGGATTGCAGTCAATTCACCGATGATTCGTATTTATTTGTGCAAAATATTTTGCGTGATGCAGGCGTAGCGCTGACACCGGGTATAGATTTTGGCCAGCATCGGGCCGCGCAGCATGTGCGTTTTGCCTATACCCGGTCAGTGGATGTACTGGAGCAGGCGGTGCAGCGTTTAAGTGGGTTTTTGGCGAAGTGTTGAAGAGCCAGATTTACTCAAGGTATCAGTAATGAAATAACAGCCATCCATGTTGCTGCAAATAATAAATCAGGAATAACAATATGCCAGCATTTTTTAAACGTATCCGTGAAGATATCAACAGTGTTTTTGATCGTGACCCAGCGGCGCGTAATGTATTCGAAGTGATGACAACCTATCCTGGCATACATGCAGTTATATTTCATCGGGTGTCACACGGTTTGTGGAAGCGTAATTTCAAATGGTTAGCACGTGTGCTTTCCAATCTGGCACGTTGGTATACGGGTGTTGAAATACATCCCGGTGCTACGATTGGTCGGCGATTTTTTATTGATCATGGCATGGGTGTGGTGATAGGTGAAACAGCAGAAATTGGTGATGATTGCACGCTCTACCACGGTGTAACGCTGGGTGGCACCAGCTGGAGCAAAGGCAAGCGCCATCCAACCTTACGTAACAATGTGGTGGTGGGCGCTGGCGCCAAGGTATTGGGGCCGATTGTGATCGGAGAAGGTGCGCGGATTGGTTCAAACTCGGTAGTCACCAAAGAAGTGCCGCCGCATGCCACGGTGGTGGGTGTACCGGGGCGGGTTATTGCCCAGAGTAAGGATGTTCAACAACAACAGCGCAATGTGATTGCTCGCAAAATGGGATTTGATGCCTATGGCGCCACCAGCGATGCACCGGACCCGATTGCCACAGCGATAAACTGCATGCTCGATCATATTCACCTGATGGAAAAGAAAATGGACGGCATGTGCGAAACTCTCAAATCCATGGGTGCCGAAGTTGAAGATCTGAAAATGCCCCAACTTGGGCCTTTGGAAATTCAGACCGAAGCCGATGACTCAGGCAATAATTCTAAATAAATCATAATGTTGTACATACTCTGAATACTTGACCATTTTACTAGGAATTGAGTATACTGCCGTCATCTTTGAGAGGGCTGGCCATGAGACTGACAACAAAAGGTCGTTATGCGGTAACAGCAGTTCTGGATTTATCGTTTCATCAGCAGGCCGGGCCTGTGTCTTTGGCGGATATCTCAGAAAGACAGCATATTTCTCTATCGTATCTGGAGCAGCTATTTGCCCGTTTGCGGCGTAACGGCATCGTTACCAGTACACGGGGTCCCGGTGGTGGTTACTCCCTGAGCCGCACCGCTGAAGAAATTTCTATCGCAGAAATTATTGTTGCGGTGGATGAAAGTTATGACGCGCCCAATGGCGCAGAAACCGAGAGTTGTGTCGGCCAGACTCAATGTTTAACGCATGATTTATGGCAAGAGCTGAGTCAGGAAATTCATCGTTTTCTCAGTGCTATTTCGCTGGCTGAAATCCGTGCAAACCGTTCCGTACTGGAAGTGGCGGATCGGCAAAAAAAGCGCTACAAGCAACTCCATGTTACTAGCTCAATACGAAAAATTGCTGTGGAACCGGCCAGTTAATCAAGCAATAATTCGAGCATGAAGTCACTATCGGCTGCCTGAAAAAATTATGCGTTATAAAAAAAGCC
>JANOOU010000171.1:0-2711 GCA_031421475.1 Gammaproteobacteria bacterium
CGGATTGTCTGGCGTTTGAAGATTCTGAAAACGGCATCAAATCATCCGGCGGCGCCAACCTTAAAACCATCATCACCATCAACGATTACACAGCTGATCATGATTTCGCAGGTGCGGCTTTGGTGTTGGATCAACTGGGCGAGCCGAAACAGGATTTCCAGGTGTTACAGGGCAACAGTTTTGGCCACACCCATGTGAGTCTGGCGTTACTAAAACAGATTCACGGCGAAAATCAAGAAAGTTAATTCGCAAATATACGCACCTAATTTTTTATCTTATTTGCATTTATTTTCAGACATAAAATTTTAATAGCTTACAGCCGGTTACGCATCTCACAGCGCTTAAACGCCGCAATATTTAATGCGATTTCATTGACGCAACGTTGCCGCGCTTCGCGTGCTGCCCAGGCTACATGCGGTGTAATAATTAAATTGGGCAACTGACATTGCAACAAAATATGATCCGCTGGCGGCGGCTCGACACTCAGCACATCCAGCGCTGCACCAGCAATTATTTTTGTTTGCAACGCATGCAGCAGCGCCAATTCATCTACTATGCCGCCACGCGCAGTGTTAATCAGCAAGGCGGTAGGTTTCATTAATTTTAATTCGCTCTCGGCTATTAAGTTTTTTGTTTCGTTTGTTAGGGGACAATGTATGGATAACACATCTATTTGTGACAACAACGCATGCAAAGGCAAATGCCCTTTACGCGTATCTAATGCATCACGCTGCGCCACCAACACCTGCATACCAAAACATTCCGCGACCCGCGCGACCGCTTGTCCAAGTTCGCCATAGCCAATAATACCCAGTTTTTTTCCAGCCAGTTCATGCACCGGATACTGTAACAAGGAAAAATGCGGACTGCGTGACCATTCACCTGCATTAATAGCACCACGAATTTCAGTTAAGCGTGTTGTTAAAGACAACAGCATTGCAAACACATGTTGCACTACAGAAGGCGTCGCGTAGGCCAGTACATTGGCCACCGCTATATTCAATTCATGAGCCGTATCTAAATCAATATTGTTACTGCCGGTGGCAGCAATACAAATCAGTTTAATCTGAGAGTTTTGCAGCAAGATTTGTCGCCCCAGCTTCACTTTATTGCAGATCACCACATCCCTGTTACGCAGCACATGGGATAACTCCGAAACATTCGTCAGCGGCCGTATTTCAAGTTGTGAAATTTCTGCATGCAGGCATGACCAGTCCAGATCGCCCGCATCCATTGAAGCCGCATCCAGCAACACACCGCGCTGTAACAATTTATTCGCTACTGACATGTCTATAATCCTGCTACGTATCATTCCCGGGAGAACAGTATGGCCCAGCAACTACCTGTAATCAAAACCGATCCCCTGTATATCCTGTTACGCGAAGGCAATATAAAGGCGTTTAACGAGCGCAAAGCCAAAGGTGAAAAAGCGGATTTAATGGGCGCTGATTTTCAGCGTGTCGATCTACGCGGAATAGATGCCGATGGCCTGGATCTGAGCAATTGTTATTTTCGTACCTGCGATTTACGCGGCCTCAACCTGACCAAAGCCAAACTGGAAGGCGCGAGTATTCACGGCGCACAGATTTCCGGTACTTATTTCCCGCCCCAACTGGATCCTGAAGAAATCACCCTGTCATTTCTGCATGGCACCCGTATGCGTTATAAATAAACCTTGCACTCGGCGTCGACCTCCTTTACTTTGCCGTTGCCATAATCCGCGACGAACGGGGCCAATCCGCTGGCCAACTACCCAGGAACGCTTGTAAATCCGTCGCCGCTGAACCAGACTCTTAATGCAGATCAACCGGATGAGACCATGCTCGATACCCTGGCAAAATCGCAGTTTGAAAGCTTCCTCGCCCAACCTGACACCCAGATCAATCTGGCTCAGGGCGCCTTGATGGTAGCGCGCCTGGAATACCCTGAACTTGATATCAGCACCTATCTGCAACGCATCGAGCACCTAGCCAGTGAAATTCGCGATTCCTTGCCCAGCAACCCGAATGCTGCCGAAACCCTGGCACGTCTTAATCAAGTGCTGTTTATTGAAAAAGGCTATGAAGGCAACTCATCGCATTACTATGATCCACGCAACAGTTTTCTTAACGATGTCCTCGATCGTAAACTCGGTATACCGATCAGTCTTTCCATTTTGTACATCGAGCTGGCCAGAGTACTGGGTGTCCCCCTGGATGGCGTCTCGTTTCCCGGACACTTTTTGGTAAAACTTGAAATCGATGACGGCGCCATTGTGCTTGATCCCTACTTTGGCGGTATTTCACTGACTGAAGATGATCTGGAAGATCGTATTCAGGAATATTATGGCGAACAATTAAAACGCCATCATTATCAAGGACTGCTGGCCACCAGCAGTAAAAAAGACATCATCGTCAGAGTCATGCGTAATCTGCGTAATTTATACATGGAAGAAAAACAGTGGGAGAAAGCTCTCACCATGGCCGATACCATGGTTGGCCTCGATTCCGACAAAGCCGACGCCATGAAAGCGCGCGCCGTCATTTTTGACAGCCTGGAATGCTGCCAACCGGCGTTACGCGATTATATAGAATGGCTACGCCTCGACCCCGGCAACCAGGAAACCCAGGACATACGCAAACGTATTTCAGAATTAGGCGAAACTTGCCGTCATATCAGCTAACTCCCCTGATTTTTTTCGGCAACCTATGCTTGCCACAGCAACCATGCCA
>JANOOU010000172.1:0-5859 GCA_031421475.1 Gammaproteobacteria bacterium
CCACTCCTAAAACGCCAGATCAGCAAATTATTAAGCAACGTTGATATGCAAGCCGAACCCTGGCCTGTATTTTTAAACGCGGTGAACCATACCTATCAAAAATTTGATTTTGATCAGCGCACACTGGAGAACTCCCTCACACTGAGCTCTGAAGAACTGGTGCAAGCCAATGATGAAATGCGCGCTGTATTTCAGGCGATACCGGACCAGCTGTTTCACTTTGATCACGATGGCCGCATTATCAGTTACAAATCGGGTACTAGCAGCCAACATTATTTAATTCAGGATCGGTTAATCAACAAATCCGTTGATGAAGTTTTTAATAGAGAAATTACCCAGCGTTTTCGTAGTGCCATTTCCGAAGTTGTTAATAACGTCAGCACGCTGGTGTTCGACTTTGCCGTGGTGTTCGAACACCGGGTGTATTACTACGAAACACGTGTCATGCGGCTACGCGGCCAGCAGGTGGTGGCACTGGTGCGTGACATTACCGAGCGCAAACAGGCCGACGAACAAATTTCTTTTCTGGCTTACCACGATAACCTTACTGGATTACCCAATAACCGGTTATTCAAGGACCGGTTACAGCAAAGCATTGCCCATGCGCAACGTAACGACTCGATGTTGGCCGTGTTGTTTCTGGATCTCGACCGTTTTAAATTAATTAATGACAGCATGGGTCATGATGTCGGCGATAAATTATTACAAGTGATTGCCGACCGTTTGATTGAGGGCACACGACGCCAGGATTCTATTGGCATTAATATAACCTTCGACACCAATTCGGTTGCACGCCTGGGCGGCGACGAATTCACCATCTTGCTGGAAAAAGTCAGCGGCCAGGCATCTATTACAACGGTAGCCAAACGTTTGATAGACCTCAGCGCGCTACCCATTCATATCGACAACCACGAAATATTTACTTCAGCCAGCATTGGTATCGCCCTCTATCCAAATGACGGGAAAGAAGCCGATACCTTGTTAAAAAATGCGGATACTGCCATGTATCACGCTAAAAAACAGGGGCGGAATAATTTCCAGTTTTTTGATCCGTCCATGAATGAAGCATCGGTCGAGCAACTGGCTATAGAAACCAGTTTGCGTAAAGCCATAGACAATAATGAACTTGTGCTTTATTACCAGCCGCAAGTTTCTATTATCAGCGGCCAAATTGTGGGCATGGAAGCCTTGTTACGTTGGAAACATCCGCTCAAGGGCTTTATTTCACCCACGGCATTTATTCCGGTGGCTGAAGAAACCGGCATGATCATTAAAATCGGTGAATGGGTCATACGCGAAGCCTGCAAGCAAGGTGCAGACTGGGCCAAACGTGGCTTCAAACCCATCCTCATTTCAGTTAATTTGTCGGCCAAACAACTACGTGAAGACCGGCTTAGCGAAATCATTGCGCAAATTCTGGTTGAAACCGGTATGAATCCAAAATATCTTGGTCTGGAGCTGACCGAAAGCGCCATTATTCTGGATCCAGAACGCGCGCTGGAACGCTTAAAAAATATAAAATCAATGGGCATAAAAATGTCGATGGATGATTTCGGAACCGGCTACTCATCGCTCAGTTATTTAAAAAAATTTCCGCTCGACACATTAAAAATAGACCAGTCATTTATTCACGATATTATGCTCAACCAGGAAGACGCCTCTCTGGTAAAAGCCATTATTTCTATGGCGCATAGCCTGGGCATGGATGTAGTGGCTGAAGGCGTCGAGCAACAAGAACAGCTGGAATTCCTGGGTATACATGGTTGCGATACGATTCAGGGTTATTTGTTTAGCCGTGCATTACCGGCTGAGAAAATGGAAGAACTATTACCCAGAATAATTGGCCAGGAAGCCTCTGATTAAGTCACTCAAGGTAGCAGAACTCAACTTTTGGCGTAGCGCAGCCGCCAGTTAATCGGCGGATGCATTACACTTACCCCTTCTACATTTATATTAAGGAAGCTCTGAATTAATCAGAGCTTCCTTGGATCAATCAAATTTTATTGACGGCGTTAACACCAACTGTAAATCATTATCGGTTTGATAAGGCGGCAAATAACGTCGCTGACTGGTTCGAATCAAGCCGATTGTAAACACAAACATATTTTTCGAATTCTGCAAGGGAATATTTTTGTGGAACAGTAAGCGTTGCTGGGTGGGCGCATTCAAATCCTGGCCATATTCAAGATACACATCAACACCGCTATTCTCCATAAACGATAACCAGGTATCTTTTATTTCTGCATGATCGCGGCGAAAGGCAAAGTAATAGGCATCCGCAATTGCCTCATTGTCATGCCACTTCATTCCAGCGCGCAAGCTCCAGTCCAGATCCATCCGGGTTTGACTAACAGTGCCTTTAATTTTCCATTCCAGCTCCAGCCAGTTATCATCTATCACGTCATTGTGTAACAAGTGTTTATCACCAACACTTAACAGATAACCCATAAAGCCTTTGTTTTTACCCATGGTATTAATGTCAGACTGATAGGTAACCATATTGCCGAGAAACAGCGACAAAGCATAGGGTTCTTCAAAACCGGCCGTTAAGGCTTCTACAAAATTTAAATCAGGCCCGAGTTGCGCCTTATCATACGAGTCGCGGTAATTATGTCGCCAAAACGCACCCAATACCGGCATCGGATAAATACTGCCCTCAATCAACATGAAACGTGGTTTGTAAGAACGTAACAACAAATCACTGTAGATATCTTTTTCATCACGGGTGTTGAGATGTGGAATCGGCTGGTTTGTAAGATTGATGTATAACCCAAGGCTGGTGTAATAAGGTTCAACTTCAGTTTCCCAGGACACGGCGTTTTTTTCTTCAGCAAGCAGGGTCGCCGCAAATATCAGCCAGCCACCCAGGATATAAAAAAAAGCATGCATGAATCAAAACCCTCAAAAAACCAGGCGTCAGTTTTTATGGCTGTATTTAAAAATTGCCGGGTTAATAATCTGGATCATATCCCAGATTCGGTGACAACCAACGCTCGGTTTCAGCCAGCGACAAACCAATACGCTGCGCATAATCTTCAACCTGATCACGATTAATTTTAGCTACTGCAAAAAATTTTGATTCCGGATTGGCAAAATACCAGCCGCTAACAGATGACGCCGGCCACATCGCGAACGATTCGGTAAGCGTCATGCCAACGTTTTTATCTGCATCCAGCAATTGCCACAGTTTTGCTTTTTCTGTGTGATCCGGGCAGGCCGGGTAGCCCGGTGCCGGACGAATACCGGCGTATTTTTCTTCAATCAAATCATCGTGGCTGAGCGTTTCGTTGCTGCTGTAACCCCAAAACTGTTTGCGCACTTTTTTATGCATGACTTCGGCAAACGCTTCAGCCAGGCGATCGGCCAGCACTTTGAGCATAATGGCGTTGTAATCATCGTGATCTGCTTCAAAGCGTTTGACATGTTCATCTATGCCGATGCCGGTGGTTACGGCAAACGCGCCCATGTAATCGTGATAAGGCGCGGCCCTTGTATGAATGTCGCGCAGCGACTCCAACTTACCCTCGCCCCTTGTGGGAGAGGGGGAACCATCGGCGATAGCCGATGGTGGGTGAGGGTGAGGTGATGCATGATGCACGCAACACGTAGCACTTGCCTCATGTTTAATACCGGATTTCGGCGCCACATAATCACTCAAACAATGATTGGGGCGTCCCGGCGGTTGCTGGGTTTGCTGGCGCAGAAAGCTTAATTTCAATTTAATGTCATGGCGATCGTCATCGGCATATATTTCGACATCATCACCGGTTGCGTTAGCCGGAAAGAAACCAATCACTGCGCGTGCGGTTAACCATTTTTTATTTATGATTTGTTTCAGCATGGCCTGGGCATCAGCAAATAATTTGCGCGCTTCTACACCCTTGTCTGCATCATCAAATATTTTAGGATAACGTCCTTTTAATTCCCAGGCATGGAAGAACGGTGTCCAGTCAATATACTCACTGATTTCGGTTAACGAATAATCATTAAATACTTTAGTCCCAGTAAACGCTGGTCGCGGTGGAACATAGCTATCCCAGTCAATCACCTGATGATTGGCGCGTGCCGCAGCTATGCTGGCCCAATTAGTCTGGGTTCTGCGCCCGGCATATTCTTCACGCACCCGGATATAATCAGTGCGCAATTCACTCACAAATTTTTCTTTGTGCTCTGCTGAAATTAAATTCTGCGACACACCCACCGCACGCGATGCGTCTTTCACCCAGACCGTAGGGCCATGATAATGCTGTTCGATTTTTACTGCGGTGTGTGCCTTGGATGTGGTGGCGCCGCCAATCATTAAAGGTATATCGAATTTCAAACGTTCCATCTCCTTGGCTACATGTACCATTTCATCCAGTGAGGGCGTGATCAACCCGCTCAAGCCAATAATATCGACCTTTTCTTCGCGTGCCCTCTCCAAAATTTTGTTGGCAGGCACCATCACGCCCATGTCGATGACTTCAAAGTTATTACACTGTAAGACCACGCCCACAATATTCTTTCCGATGTCGTGTACGTCGCCTTTGACCGTCGCCATTAAAATCTTGCCATTGGAACGGCTGACGGCATCTTTTTCTTTTTCAATGAATGGAATTAAATAAGCCACCGATTTTTTCATGACGCGCGCGGATTTAACAACCTGTGGCAAAAACATTTTGCCAACGCCAAATAAATCACCGACTACATTCATGCCATCCATCAACGGACCTTCAATCACCATGATCGGCCGTGGAAACTGCTGCCGCGCTTCTTCGGTATCTTCAGTTACAAACGCATCGATGCCTTTAACCAGCGCGTACTCCAGTCGTTTCACTACCGGTAGCTTGCGCCATTCCAGATCATCTGCTTTTTTAACTGCGCCATCACCTTTGTATTGATCAGCGATTTCTAGCAAGCGTTCGGTGGAGTCACTGCGGCGGTTCAGCACCACATCTTCTACACGTTCGCGCAATTCCGCGGGCAAATCATCGTATAAAGCCAGCTGACCGGCATTGACTATGCCCATGTCCATACCGGCCTGAATGGCGTGATATAAAAATACCGAATGGATGGCTTCACGTACCGGGTTGTTGCCACGGAACGAAAACGACACATTCGACACGCCACCCGATACCATGGCATGCGGCAGGGTTTGTTTGATGATGCGCGTGGCTTCAATAAAGTCGACACCGTAATTATTGTGCTCTTCGATACCGGTGGCTATGGCAAAAATATTCGGATCGAAAATAATATCTTCCGGCGGGAAACCGACTTGTTCGGTTAATATTTTGTAAGCGCGCGCACAAATTTCAACTTTACGTTTTTGGGTGTCGGCCTGCCCGGTTTCATCAAACGCCATAATCACGGCGGCGGCGCCATAACGACGAATTTTTTTCGCCTGTGCAATAAACTTTTCTTCGCCTTCCTTGATGCTGATGGAATTCACTATGCCCTTGCCTTGAATGCATTTCAGGCCGGCTTCAATGATTTCCCACTTTGATGAATCGATCATCACCGGCACCCGTGCTATATCCGGCTCGGATGCAATTAAATGTAAAAATTTAACCATCGCTTGCTCACCATCGAGCATGCCTTCGTCCATATTGATATCGATAATTTGCGCGCCGCTGGCCACCTGATTTCGCGCTACATCGAGGGCTGCTTCATATTTTTCATCCAGAATAAGGCGTTTAAAGACGGCTGATCCGGTTATATTGGTGCGTTCGCCGACATTAATAAATAACGAAGCATCATCAATGTCACAAGGCTCCAGGCCACTCAAGCGGCACTTCACCGGCACCTGCGGAATTTTGCGCGGCGGATACTTTTTTACGGCTTCGGCAATGGCCTGAATATGCGCCGGTGTGGTGCCGCAAC
>JANOOU010000173.1:0-2641 GCA_031421475.1 Gammaproteobacteria bacterium
ATAGAAGAGCAACAATATGGCATTAACTGACACAACAATACGTAATACAAAACCAGAAGCCAGGCCTTTCAAAATCTATGACGCACGTGGCCTGTTTTTAATAACAACACCTTCAGGTGGAAAATGGTGGAGATTTAAGTACCGGTTCAATGGTGAACGTCCGCCCAACCACACCTACACTTTAAATCAAACTCGTGCTAACGCCACATTCCACGGCAACAAATAATCCAAATCCGTTGGCTTGTGCGCCAACTGTTCTAGCAAATATTTCAAATAATCAAAAGGCATCAAGCCATTGGCTTTAGCGGTTTCACAAATGCTGTATAAAACCGCGCTGGCATGGGCGCCATTTTTTGTATTGGAAAACATCCAGTTCTTGCGCCCTATGACGAAGGGTTTTACTGCGCGTTCGGCACGGTTGTTGTCGATGTTGAGGTTGCCGTTTTCAAGATAGCGGATTAGTTTTGGCCACTGGTTCAGGCTGTAGGTAATGGCTTTGCCGATGGTGATTTGTGGTGGTACGTGTTGTGCGGATTTGTCGAGCCAGGCTTTGTATTCGTCAAGCAGTGGTTGGGCGTGTTGTTGACGCGCCTGATATTTCTCCTCGGCGGTTTTGTCTTGTATGTCGTGTTCGATGCGATACAGTTTTTGAATATGATTGATCGCCCAATCGGCCTTGCCGGTTTTGCCTTTAACCTGGGTTTTTTGTGCTTTGATAAACATGCGCCGCGCGTGCGCCCAGCAGCCGACTAATGTAGCGGCGGTTGCCTCGTAACCCACATAGCCATCGACTTGCAAATAACCGTTGAAGTCATGTAAAAAATGTTTGGCGCAAGCCGCCGCGCGGCTGTTGTGATAATCGTAGAGTACGATGTTGGGCGGTTTGTTTTGTGGATCATCCGGCGGCGCATCGCGGCCACAACAATACAGCCACATGTAGCAGTTGGTTTTATCTTCTTGAATAACCGTTAACGGCGTTTCATCGGCATGAATCACCGGCTGCTGTAACAATATGTCATGCAGGCGTTCATACACGGGCATGAACAGCGCAGCACTTTTTAACATCCAGTCGGCCATGGTCTGGCGGCTCAACGCAATGCCGTGTTGCGCAAATAAACTTTCCTGGCGGTACAGCGGTAAACTGTATTGGTATTTGCTGCTGATGATCTGGCTCAGCAGCGAGGGCGTGGCGAAGCTTTTTGGAATGGGCGATGGCGGTACTGGCGCGATTTTGATTGGTGTTTGAACACCGGTTTGCTCGCAGTGGCGGCAGCTGTATTGCGGGCGGACGTGTTCAATGACTTTTATTTTCGCCGGAATGAACTCGAGTTGTTCGCTTTTCTCTTCGCCCATTTTGTGTAAATCACCGCCGCAACAGGCGCAGATCTTTTCAGCATCGCTAATATCGTGGATCACGATCTCGCGCGGTAAATCTTTGGGTAATGGTTGGCGTTTAGGTTGATTGCGGGTGTAGTGGATAATTTTGGGTGCTGCCGCTTCGATCGTTTCTTCTTCTGCAATCTGCTCGGCTTCGTTAAACAACGCCAGTTGATCGACACTGATTTCACTGCTCTTGCCAAACTGCTGGTGTTGCGCCAGGCGGAATTGCTCAAGGATGTGCTCGTAACGTAGTTTTAGGTTATCGATCTCGATGTCTTTTTGTTTTAGCAGTTTGTCTTTCTGCGACAACAATTCTTTAAGCTGGTTAACATTGTTTGGTGAAGTGATGGACGCCGTTTGCATGCTGCGAATTTTATCAAAAATCGCAATACAACACGATACGAATTAACAACAATTATGTAATAAATATAAAAAATAATTACACCACGCAACTGTTAAAACTTAACGGCGGGTGTGCCCGCATCTTACTGATGTCGTAACCTTGCAACAGCCACTGCCACTGATCGGCTGACAAGTGCATGACGCCTTCGTGATGCTGGCGTGGCCATTTGAACTTGGCCTGTTCGAGACGTTTGTACCACAAACAGAAACCGGTTTTATCCCAATACAATACCTTGACCTTGTCGCGGCCTTTATTGCAGAACACAAACAGCGCATCGCTAAATGGCGATAACAGCATGGCATGCTCCACCACCACCGCCAGGCCGTTAATCGATTGCCGGAAATCCACCGGATCACGGTGCAGATATATGGCGTTCACATCGACAAACATTCTCATGGCAACAACGCTATCAACTGCGCCAGCGCGTGCAGATCAGCAGCCGCCGGAACATGCAGTTGGGTGTTGCGATAGTGCAGCACCAGAATAGTTACCGATTCCTTATCACGCTGCAACGCAGCCTGAACTTTGATAAACGGATTGCCAGGCGCAGATGCATTGCGCCCATCCTGCAGCTCACGTTTGCGCTTGCTGAAATATTTGTCATCCAGATGGTGCTGACGACAAAACTCAGCCGCTGTCATGCCGCTTTCGATTTGTTGTTGAATGAGTGACAGCCAGGCTGCCTGGCTGCGACGAGTGCGGGTTTTCATGTGACGACTCCTGTGGTGAATGACAGGTGTCAGTTTATGGATGCATTTATGGATGGGTAGGTGTGTTTGGCCGGACGTTTACAAACGTTTGTACTATCCACGACACCTGTCAGCACATACAACGATGCCGACAATGCTCTTCAGGTCG
>JANOOU010000174.1:0-1999 GCA_031421475.1 Gammaproteobacteria bacterium
ACAAATTGCCGATTTAACACTGACCATAACACAAATAAATGCCTGGACGCGTTTGGCGAGGTCGTTGGGCTTCTCTCCTGGGCACTATCAGGCAGGCGCCCATTGACGTGTAAACAGCTCTTGAATTTTCTGCCGGCTTATCTGAAAAATTCCTTTTGTGCATAATCCATACTGTGCTGGAAGGTGAGTGCATTGTGGGTTAAACGTTGTATAACCAAAGCACCTTCTACAATAATTAAAAAATGTTCTGATTTTTCTTCTGCTGTTTTGGGTGTCATCCCGGCTTCTTTTGCCAGTTTGACAAGGGCGATACGCCAGGCCTCATAACTTTTATTCAGCAAGGTATTGATTTCAGTGTTCTCGCTTCCGATATTCATGACATTTAATAGACAGTTTTTTAGTCCGCTATCGTAAAATTTCATAACGACAGCGATCATATCGCTAAAACGTTTTTCAGGCTTTTTTTTGCTATTTGATAAGGGTTCAATCATATGGCTAAGCAGTTGTGCGTTGACATGCGCTATTACAACTTTCGCCATATCTTCTTTCCCGGCAGGAAAGCGATGATAAAGACTCGATTTCTTTAAGCCGGTTGCTTCAGATAGTTGTGCCAGGGTGGCGCTTTCATAGCCGTTACTTCTAAAAACCTCACAGAGTGCCTCAACCAGAGACGTGTCATCAATCGTTTGCAATGCCATGGCTTACCCTTATTTACTCAATACTTGACATTATACCGAACGATCGGTATATTTCAACTGTACCGATCGTTCGGTATATTCTATTCACGATACATTATATAGGAATTAATTATGAACAAAACTGCAATTGTGGTTCTCTCGGATCCCAAAAATGGTGGCGAAGAAGCACTAGGCCGCTTATTTAATGGCTTGGCTGCCGCTTATGACATCAAGCAAACGGGTGGCAAGGTATCAATACTGTTTCAGGGTACAGGCACTCGCTGGCCCAGCCTTATTAGCAAGGCTGATCATCCGGCCCATGGTCTGTATCAGGCGCTTAAGGAGGATATTCTCGGTGTATCCTGCGGCTGTGCCGAGGTTTTTGGTGCAACCGATGATGCGGTTGCCAGCGGCTTTAAATTAATTAAAGACGGTGCCATTCCCGGTACTTCGGGCGTGCCGAGTACGGGGCGTTTGTTGAAGTCAGAAACAACCATCCTGACCTTCTAATAACCGGTGAGCCAGATGACAGTTAACAACCCGTTTCATCAAGGTGAATATGATATGCAGTGTTTGGTTGGTGAACAGCTGAATGCAGCCAGTCTGAGTCAGATGATTCAGCCTGTTGTTCCGGCGGCTGCGCTGAAGTTTGTATCGCAACAATCTTTTATCTGGATAGGGGTTGAGGATCGCGACAAAATGATCTGGGCTTGTGTGTTATCTGGTTCACCCGGTTTTATAAATGCAAACAGCGGTGAATTGCTTGAAATAGAGTTAGACGTTAATAGACCTGTGCCTGATCAATGGTTCACGATGTTGGAGGCAGGGAAATTTATCGGTTGTTTGTTTATTGAATTAGCAACTCGCCGCAGACTGCGAGTTAATGGTGTTATTAAAACAATAAATCAACAGCAGTTACACATAACCGTTCAGCATGCCTACCCCAATTGTCCCAAGTATATTAGGCGTCGAGAATTGTTGGGTAAACCGATTTTAAGCACGGTTAATTTCATTAACAGTGGTAGTGATTTAAATGAACAATTAATCAATATCATCAAACATTCAGATACGTCATTTGTTGCGAGTGTCGGGCCAAACGGAGCCGATGTATCACATCGCGGAGGGCCGAGTGGGTTTATTCGATGTGAATCCAATACAAAAATTACGGTGCCGGATTATCAAGGTAATGGGCTGTTTAATTCACTTGGAAATTTTAAAGTGAATCCGGTGGGTGGCATATTGCTCGTCGATTTCGAGCAGGGATATTTTTTACAGTTGTCGGGCACCATAAATATTATATTGGATACGGAGTATCCGAATGT
>JANOOU010000175.1:0-2399 GCA_031421475.1 Gammaproteobacteria bacterium
TATCAGGCAACACGGCCAGACATTGCAATAATAGTATGCCGGACAGCCAGGTCAGAGCATATACAGGTAAGGAGATTCTGAAATTCATAATTCCATTTAGGGCACCTCTAAAAATGCACTTTTTCCGCGATGGCTGCGTCACCGATTTTTGCTCCTGCAAAATCGGCATACAATACATCCTGTATATAACCTCCGTGCTCGAATCCTCATGTATGACGTATACACTGCGGTTCTCGACTCTGGCTCCCGGCTTCGTTCTACCTCCTGCTTCCATGCAGTCGTCCGCGCGGTGCTTCCTTGCCCTCACGAAAAAATTACTATTTTTAGAGGCGCCCTTTAGCAGCTTGTTGAAAAACGATCTGCGTTGCCGCTGCGGCGTTAAAAATGCGCATTTACGACGTGTAATCTCCGCTTCTTCGCCCGGTTTTGCCTGGCAGTGGTGGCCTCGAAAACGTTTTTCAACAAGCTGTTAGGGACGCTCTGAATTAATGAGAGCATCCTGGGTTTAAGGGCGGGCTATTTTTCATGTTTAACTTGCAAGGTATCGTTATATACCAAAACATCCGGCTTATCGCGGTTGATGTAGACGGTTAAATTTAATTTCTTGTAATGCATGATTTGTTGTTCCGGATTTTTTTGCTCGATGCTATCGGCATCACCCAGGTAACGTTTTATGGAGCGGGTGGTGTATTGGGTTGTGGGTGTGTAAATAATTTTTGCGATGGGCGTATTGAGTAAGGCAATTTCCTGTTCGGTTGTTGGTTTGTCGTATTGGCAGGGGCTGAACACCGTGGCGCTTTGTTGCAGAGCGGCCAGGTCCAGTTCGTCGAGCTGATATTCCAGTTCGATTCGTGCTGTGTCTTTACCTGAAATAATATGTTCATGCGTGGCAAGCAAACGAGCCGGCTCGGTATTGTAGAGCCGGGGTTCAGAAAAATGACCGAGTATCTGGTTGGCTTCCTGGATAGTGGTTTTGCCAGGAGTGATGCCCAATACATGAATGCGGCCATCGGCAAGTTGCTGGATATTCCAGGCTGTTTTGTTTTCACGCTGAGAGTCGGGTTTGTTAAATAAGCCGATTGCCAGCCCTAAAGTAATAATCAGTATTAGAAATTTATTATGAGTAGCCATAGGGTTAATCGAGTTTCGTTGCCTTGTCGTGGAATGATATAGAGCAATGAGCTATATACACCGTTATTATTAAGGAAGCTCTGAATAATTCCATCCTTATAGTTAAACCGGCTGCGGCCGAGGTCGGTAAATGAATAAATTTGTTTCTAAACCCATGTGGTCATGGGCGCTTTACGATTGGGCAAACTCTGTATTTGCAACCGTTGTGATCGCCGGTTTTTTCCCCGTAGTATTCAAACAATACTGGTCGTCGGATCTCGCTACCGAAGACAGCACGTTCTGGCTGGGCAGTACCAATTCCCTGATCAGTTTTTTAATTGTATTGGCTGCGCCGATATTAGGATCGCTGGCCGATTGCAAAGGCTGGCGCAAACATTTATTGCTGCTGTGTATGGGATTGGGTGTGGTAGCCACCGCCGGATTATATAGTGTGGCCGCAGGTGCCTGGCAAAGCGCATTAGTCTTGTATGGCCTGGCATTACTCGGTTTCATGTTAGCCAATGTTTTTTATGATTCCTTATTGTTGCCCGTTAGCCAGGGTAAGAATCTGGATCGGAATTCCAGTTTGGGTTATGCCATGGGTTACCTGGGCGGTGGTGTGCTACTGGCGGTGTGTGTGGTCATCAGCCAGCAGCCCGCGCGTTTCGGATTTGCCAGCAGTATTGATGCGGTGTTGTTTGCATTTCTGTTGGTGGCTGCCTGGTGGTTGTTGTTTAGCATACCGCTGGGACTCTGGGTGAAAGAGCCACGAGCGGTGGTTGTTAAGGTGCTGCATGTTACAGATCTATGGCGTGAAACCAGGCAAACTTTCCGCAACTGTTTTGCACACCGTGAAATTCGTTTATTTCTGCTGGCATACTGGATTTATATAGATGGTGTCGACACCATCATATTTATGGCGGTGGATTACGGCATGGCGCTGGGTTTTGCAGTAGGTGATTTGATAACCGCCTTGCTGATTACGCAATTTGTCGGCTTTCCGGCTGCTATAGTATTTAGCCGTATTGGCGAACGCATCGGTGTAAAGCGTGTTTTGTTACTCGCCATAGCGATGTACGGGCTGATTACAATCTGGGGATACTTTATGACCCGGCCCGAGGAATTTTATGTATTGGCCGTAGCAATCGGTTTGGTACAGGGAGGCGTGCAAGCCCTGAGCCGATCCTGGTTCGCACGATTGATACCGCCTGAACGCGCTGCGGAATATTTTGGCGTTTACAACATGATGGGCAAGGCAGCCGCGGTGTTAGGGCCATTGTTAATGGGCC
>JANOOU010000176.1:0-5963 GCA_031421475.1 Gammaproteobacteria bacterium
TGGAATTTAAAAGCTGGTTGAAGGCGTTGGAAAGTGAAGACGAAACGCCCGATAACGCCGAACTAAATCAAGAGTCGTCATTCCGGCAAAAGCTGGAATCTATCCCGGATAATAAACCGAAACCTGAATTTGACCGAATAGAGAATAGCGCGGCTTTAGCCACTACAACAATCGAAACACATTGGGAAACAATTTTAGATCAATCACGGTTCAATGAATGGCTGGAAAAATTAAAGCAGGCTGATATTTTTGCGTTTGATACTGAAACCACCAGCCTCGATTATATGCAGGCTCGAATTGTTGGGGTTTCATTTTGTATAGAAGCAGGAACAGCCGCCTATGTTCCCATCGCACACGATTATCCTGGTGCGCCGGAACAGATGAATGCAGAGTATGTTTTAAATGCCCTTAAGCCTCTGCTGGAAAATCCAGCCCAGAAAAAACTCGGTCAAAATTTAAAATACGATACACATGTATTACTCAATCATGGTATTCACATGGCCGGGGTGGCGCACGATACCTTATTGCAGGACTTTGTGCTGGATTCAACCAAACGCCATGATATGGATAGCATGGCGGAGCGTTTGCTAAATTATAAAACGATTCATTTTGAAGATGTGGCCGGCAAGGGCGCAAAGCAACTGACTTTTAATCAGGTCGATATAGAACAGGCCGGACCCTACGCCGCAGAAGATGCCGATATTACAATGCGCTTGCATCACGCATTGCAGGCGCAGCTGCAACAATATCCAACGCTGAATAAAGTATATGAAGAAATAGAATTGCCTTTGATGTCGGTTATTCAGCGCATTGAACGTAATGGTGTGTGTGTTGATGCGGCGATGCTGGCACAACAAAGCAAGGAGCTGTCTGCACGTTTAGCACAAATAGAAAAAATGGCATTTGAAGTCGCCGGTGAAAGTTTTAATCTCGGTTCACCCAAACAAATCCAGCATATCTTTTTCGATAAACTCGGTTTGCCGGTAATACGTAAAACACCCAAAGGTCAGCCATCAACGGCAGAAGATGTATTGCAGGAAATGGCTGATGACCATGAGCTGCCACGCTTGATACTGGAACATCGTGGCATGAGTAAACTTAAATCAACCTACACCGATAAGCTGCCGTTACAGATTAATCCACAAACCGGACGTGTCCACACCTCTTACAATCAATGCGGTGCGGCCACCGGTCGGTTGTCGTCTACGGATCCTAATCTGCAAAATATTCCCATAAAAACCGAAGAAGGCCGTCGCATACGCCAGGCATTTGTTGCAGGGCCCGGTAACAAATTAATGTCGTCGGATTACTCGCAAATTGAATTACGCATTATGGCGCATTTATCAGATGATGCAGGATTGTTAAAAGCGTTTGCCGAAGGCAAGGATATTCACCGTGCCACGGCAGCAGAAGTTTTCGGATTAAATCTGGACAAGGTTACAATTGAGCAACGTCGCGCCGCCAAAGCGATTAACTTTGGCTTGATTTACGGCATGTCAGCATTTGGTTTGGCAAAACAACTCGGGATTGCGCGTCACGAAGCCCAGGCTTATGTCGAATTATATTTTGCACGTTATCCCGGCGTAAAATCGTATATGGATAACACCCGGCTACGCGCACACGAAACCGGCTATGTAGAAACCCTGTTCGGGCGTCGATTATATTTGCCCGATATCAACGCTAAAAATGCACAGCTGCGTCAGTATGCAGAACGGTCAGCCATTAACGCTCCGATGCAGGGTACAGCCGCAGACATTATCAAACGAGCCATGATTACACTCGATAAATCACTGGCTGCATCAAAACTTAATGTACGCATGGTGATGCAAGTACATGATGAGCTGGTATTTGAAGTAGCGGCCAATCAGGTTGATGTTTTACGTGAAATTGTTACCCACGACATGCAGTCGGCAGCACAGTTGAAAGTGCCGCTTATTGTTGAGACCGGTGTGGGTGATAACTGGGACGAAGCACATTAAGGAACCTCTGATCAAGTTGTGTACGGCAGCTTTGCGGCCAGAATTTTCCATCACTGCGTTGTGAAACTTGGCAAGAATCCTGGATATTGCCTGCCCATGTCGATATTCATGGACGTCTTGTGCTGAAAAATTCTGCCTCGCAGATCAGCTCGCCCAAACTTGATCAGAGGCTCCTTAACTATTTTTAAGGCGCTGATGTCGATTGAAAATATTATGGCCAGAAATAAAAAACAAAAAATATCATGTCTGTCAGTACGTGACGGCATCAGCCCCAACCATATCTGGTTGCCAGAAGGCGACTGGTCACGCATGCTGGATTTTTTAACGCATCGTTTTCCCGATATTAGTGAAGAGCGCTGGTGTGAACGTATGGCGCGAGGCGATGTGGTGGATGAATCGGGTACGATAATAAATGAGCAGACGGCATACCGTACGGGCTCACGACTTTATTATTATCGTGAACTGGAGATGGAATCCGAAATACCCTTTGAGGAGATTATTATTTATCAGGATGAACATATAATCGTTGCCGACAAACCGCATTTTTTACCTGTGGTACCTTCTGGGCGTTATCTTAATGAGACCCTGCTAACGCGATTAAAACGTAAACTGGCAATAGATCATCTGGTGCCGTTGCACCGCCTTGATCGTGAAACAGCAGGTCTGGTTATGTTTTCCAGAAATATTCAAACGCGTGATTTGTATCATGCATTATTTCGGGAACACCAGATTCGTAAAACCTATCACGCACTGGCGTGCTATAACGCTAAATATAATTATCCGTTCACCTATCGCAGTCGAATTATTGAAGCAGCAGAATTTTATCGCCGACAGGAAGTGGCAGGTGAGCCTAATGCCGAAACGCATATTAATATGATTGAAAAGCGTGACGAAATAGCACTGTACTATTTAAATCCTGTAAGCGGTAAAACACATCAACTGCGAGTGCATATGGCGGCTTTAGGTATGGCAATATTGAATGATCCCTATTATCCAGATTTAACCGGCTGGAAGGGTGACGATTTTTCAAAGCCTTTGCAGTTATTAGCCAAAGCGATTGCATTTGTAGATCCGGTGTCGGGAGAGCTGCGAAATTTTACGAGTGGAAGACAGATTTGAATGGTGTAAAAATATTTTGTTATATAAAAAGAAATTCACCGCTGGTCAGTAAATTATCGCTGTGATCGACCTTTCGTCAGTCAGCTTTTGACATCCAAAGCAGATGAACTTTAATTAGTACCGTAAGCGTTTTGTGTTGGACTCCCCTTAGTATGGTGCCTGCCCGTCTCCTCCCTGAGCAGGCATTTTGGGATCAGCTCTCCCCGAGCCGATCTCTCATTGTCCCGGCCTGAAAAGGCTGGGGCATTTTTTAAATCGCATCCTCTTTCGTGGTGTGATCTATTTTCAGCCATGTATTCAGCACTATTTCCAATTCTTCCACGCCTACTTTATACAGCGATGAGTATATTTGTGCGCTGGCATGAGGCGCTTCCGTTTTAAGTGTTTTTCTAACTTGTTGCAGGGTGCTGCCCGCCGCACCACGACTTAATTTGTCGGATTTTGAAAGCAGGATATGCGCAGGTTTTTTGTAGTGATCACACCAGTTGAGCATGTTCCAGTCGTAATCGGTGAGTGGGTGGCGTATGTCCATGATAATAACCAGTCCACGCAGATTGTCGCGATGGCCCAGATAATTCTGCATCAACTTTTGCCAGCCGAGGCGTACCGCCTCCGGTACCTTGGCATAACCGTAGCCCGGCAAATCAACCAAACGTCGTTCTGCATCCAGATTAAAAAAGTTGATTAACTGTGTACGCCCCGGTGTTTTACTGGTGCGCGCCAGATTTTTATTTTGGCACAGGGTATTGAGCGCGCTCGACTTGCCTGCATTAGAGCGGCCCGCAAAAGCCACCTCACCCGCGCTATCATTGGGAAACTGGGCAGGCCTGGCAGCACTGATGAGAAAATTGGCGCGGTGATAGTAGTTATTCATCGGCGAATGGTAACAGGGGGGGGCGGGGTTTCAAATCGAGATTGGAAAATACTGTCTGAGTGCACAGGCCAAATTGCTGAAATGAGACCTCTGGTGTAGACTTGCGCCACTTTTTTGATCGCCAAACGGCTTCCCAGTGCTGGAGATAAACACGATGAATTCCAAGATTTTTATGCGCTTTAAAACACTGGCAGTAGCGGCTCTGCTGATGGGTGTACAAGCCAATGGCGTGGCAGGTGATGCCGCTGCCGGTGGTGCCAAGTCGGCTATGTGTGCTGGCTGCCACATGCCTGACGGTAACAGCGTGGTGGATGCGTTTCCTAAACTGGCCGGCATGGGCGAACACTATATTGTTAAGCAATTGATTGATTTTAAGACGGGCAAGCGTAGCAACGACACCATGGCGCCCATGGCGATGGCAGTAGCGGATGAAGATATGGCCGATATTGGCGCTTATTATGCCAAACAGACTGTAACAGTCGGCACGGCAGATGAGAGCAAGCTTAAGTTAGGCAAGGATGTATACCGGGGTGGTAACAGCATAACTGCCGTACCAGCTTGCATGGGATGCCATGGCCCCACTGGGAAAGGCAATGCACCGGCTAAATATCCATCATTGGCCGGTCAGCATGCTGTATATGTCATGGCACAGCTCAATGCGTTTCGTGACGGCACACGTAGCAATGACGCCAATGGCATGATGCGCAATGTGGTTGCACACATGAGTGCTGCCGAGATTGAAGCCGTTGCCAACTACGTCGCCACATTAAAATAGACAGTCACTGAAAAGTGCCTGGCGCGGGTAATAGCAGGTAATAAAAAAAGGGGTGAGCATTCACCCCTTTTTTGTGCCTGTGGCATAATCACGGAACTTTATGCCTGGTTCAAAATCTGCAACTAACAATTCATAACAGGAGTCACCCATGAAATCGGTTTTTATTAAGCGTTTATTTTGGATTTTGTTACTGTTACCCGCTTTGTTACAGGCCAAAGAATACAAAGAAGGCGTTGATTACATAAAGCTGGCAACGCCCTTGCCGACACAAAACGCCGAGAAAATAGAAGTGCAGGAATTCTTTTGGTACGGTTGTCCGCACTGTTTTCAGTTTGAGCCAAAAATTAATGCCTGGGTAAAAAACAAACCGTCCAATGTTGAGTTTGTACGTACACCAGCGCCCCTTAATCCCAACTGGATGGTGCATACCAAAACCTATTATGCATTGGAAGCCATGGGCAAGGGTGAGCAATATCATAGCGATTTGTTTAGCGCACTCCATGTGAGCAAACTTAAATTGTATACACCGGAGGCCGTTGCCGATTTTCTTGCTCAAAAAGATGTGGACAGAACCAAATTTCTGGATACGTTCAATTCATTTGCAGTAGAAATGCGCTCCCGTAAAGCGGCACAGCTGGGCACTCAATATAAAGTAACGGGTGTACCGGCACTCACCGTGAATGGCAAGTACCTGGTTAACACTAATGGGGCGGGTGGTTTTGAAGAGGCACTCAAGGTTGTCAACTATCTGGTGGCAAAAGAGGCAGCAGGGAAATAAATCCCGGTTCAAATGATTTAAGAATCCATTCAAATGACGGAAGCATCACCAGGTCAAAATGCTGATCAGTGGAAGAAAAAATTCTACGATCAGCTTGATCTTATCGAGAAAAAAGAAGGTGAGTGGGAGAAACTCGAGATTTTACTCAAACGCACCATCGGCCGTTTGAGTCTTGCTGCTGAAGGCAATCATCGCATGCTTGATCAGCATGTACGCGATGTGCGCGAAGTGGTACGCGAAAAAATCGATCCCAAACGTCTCGAGATAATCGTCGATAAACTTTCTACCGCCCTGGTAAAAATTGAAGAGCAGAAAGATACACCGTCACGTCAAGTTATAGCGGTATTGCAAACCCTGACTGAATCACTCGACCTGCCAAACGCCTTGCATAAGGCACAAGAAAAACTGGCTAAAAAACTCCTTAAAGCAAATGATGAT
>JANOOU010000177.1:0-8106 GCA_031421475.1 Gammaproteobacteria bacterium
CCCGCCGCACCATTCGTTTGTGGGATGGCACGGTGCAATTAAAAAATGGGTTGGGGGGGCACCGCCCACGGTCGATTTGGGGGGCGGGGCCCACCCTACAGAATTATGAAAATAACTGACATTATAAATTTCGTTATGCAGGCACTGTACGGCTATCGCACGCGCACCTTTTTGTTGTTACTGGCGATGGCGATTGGGGTGGCTTCGGTTGTGTTATTAACATCGCTGGGAGAAGGTGCGCGTTTGTATGTGACGCAACAGTTTTCATCACTGGGTACCAATCTGTTAATTGTATTACCGGGCCGCAATGAAACTACCGGCGGCGCGCCGCCGATGATGGGTGCCGTGCCGCGCGATTTAACACTGGATGATGCACGTGCCTTGCAACGTAACAGTTATATAAAAAGATTGGCGCCACTGGTGGTGGGTTCGGCACCGGTGTCGTGGCAAACGCATGAACGTGAAGTCACTATTTTAGGTTCGACAGCCGATTTGTACGGTGTGCGACATTTAACGCTGTCACAGGGCCAGTTTTTGCCGCCAATGGAAATCGATCGCACGGCACCGGTGTGTGTACTGGGTTACACCCTGGCCCATGAATTGTTTCGTTCGCATCGCATTTTGGGTGAATGGGTGCGGGTGTACCAGTACCGTTGCCGTGTGATAGGTGTGCTGGGCGACGAGGGCATGTCACTGGGTACGGATATGGGCGATGTGTTAATTATGCCGGTGGCGTCGGCACAAGCTTTATTTAATGCGCAATCGCTGTTTCGTATTTTGATTGAAGTGACACAGCCGGATGTGATGATCCAGACCCAGACATTTGTGATTAACACCTTGCGCGAACGGCATGATGGTGAAGCTGATGTCACGGTTATTTCGCAGGATGCCTTGCTGGCAACATTTGATCGCATATTGCGCGCCTTAACGTACAGCCTGGGCGGTATTGCCGCCATTAGTTTGCTGGTGGCCGGCATCATGATTATGAATGTCATGCTGGTAGCAGTGGCGCAACGCACCGCCGAAATCGGTTTGTTAAAAGCACTGGGCGCGGCGCGGCATCAAATATTATTTTTATTTTTAGCTGAATCGGCCCTGTTGTCGTTATTCGGAGCAGTGATAGGTTTGCTGTTGGGATTTTCCGGTAACGCGGTGTTGCAATATTATTTCCCGGATTTTCCATTTACAGCGCCGGCCTGGGCTTTGTGGGCCGCCATTGCCATGGCGCTGCTGTCGGGTTTGGTATTTGGTTTATTGCCGGCGCGGCGTGCAGCGAATCTGAATCCGGTTGTGGCGTTGAATGGCTAGGGCAGGGAGCGCACGGCGTGCCCTACAGAAATAAATTGTGAATAACAATTAAAAGTGAAAATTCTGGCTTTGCCAGGGATTATTAACCTTGGCGGACATTATAAAATAATGGGAAACATATTCTAGATATACAACATGATCGTAATGTTCAGTAAAATCAGGAATATGCTACATTTAACATTGATATTTCTAAATATTAATATTATAAGGAAAACAGATTGTCATCAGATCGTATTTTAGGCATTGATCTTGGTACCACAAACAGTGCTTGTTGTATTTGGGAGAACGCTGCGCCAAAACTTATCCCGAATTCGTTAGGGAAAATTTTAACGCCATCTGTAGTGAGTTTCGATCACGGAACATTGGTAGTCGGGGAAATCGCCAAAAATCGCATAATCAGTCATCCGGATTTATCCGTGGCAAATTATAAACGATTTATGGGATCTACGAAAATTTTTGAACTCGCAGGAAAAAATTATCGACCTGAAGAACTATCAGCTATGGTTATCAAAAGCCTCAAGGAAGATGCGGAAAATTACACTGGAAGTACAATTTCGCGCGCTGTAATTAGTGTGCCCGCTTATTTTAATGATATCCAGCGAAAAGCGACCAAGCGCGCTGGAGCCATTGCAGGTCTGGAAGTAGACAGAGTAATCAATGAACCTTCGGCTGCCGCATTGGCTTATGGGATTAATTTAGAGAGCGATAAAACATTTCTTGTCGTTGATCTTGGTGGTGGTACATTTGATGTTTCAATCATTGATTGTTACGACAAAATTATCGAAATCAAGGCGTCTTCCGGCGACAATTGTCTTGGGGGTGAAGATTTTTTGTTAGCACTTGAATTATTTTATCTCGAACAATGTGGTATAAAACGGAAAGACCTTACTTCTAGTACTAGGCAAAATCTTTTGAGCATCCTGGAAGATGCAAAAAGAGCGCTTTCTAGCCAGACCAAAGTATCCATACCGCATCTATCAGATCAGAAAAATAAAACCATCGAGATAACCAGAGATGATTTTGAATCCATTACCGGCCCTCTTCTTGAGCGTATAAAAAGACCGATCATACAGGCTTTACGGGATAGTAAAGTTGATGTTGATGAAATAGACAATGTGATTTTGGTTGGTGGCGCAAGTCGCATGCCAGCCATAAAAAAAATAGTTGGTCTGATAATGGGCCGTATCCCCGCTACGATACTTGATCCAGATACACTGATTGCAGCCGGTGCTGGCATTCAGGCTGGCTTAAAAGAAAAAAATGCTGATCTCGATGAGTATGTGCTTACAGATGTATGCCCATTTTCATTAGGTGTAGGAATTTTTAATAAAAACTCTTTATCAGAAAAAGATCATTTGTTTTCACCCATTATTGAGAGGAATCATGTTGTCCCTGTAAGCAGGGTTCATCCCTATGTCACGGTATGCGACAATCAAAAAATAATTGAACTTAAAATATATCAGGGAGAAAGTCGTTTTGTAAAAAACAATATTAATATTGGAGAGATAAATGTACCTGTGCCAATCAACAAGGCCGGGGGTGAAACAGTCGATGTCAGGTTCAGTTATGATATGAACGGAATTCTGGATGTGGATGTCACTGTTTTATCAACCGGAGTAATGCTATCCGCAACAATCCTAAACACATCCAATGACTTATCTGAAGAGGAAATACAAAAGGCGAGAAAAAAATTAACCGAATTAAAATTTCACCCACGAGATACTCAGCAAATCAAGTTAATAATGGCAAGAGCAGAGAGGCTCTATGAGGTAACACTGGGGGCGAACAGGGAGTTTATTGCCGGTCAAATGCGAGAGTATGAAGGTATCATTGAATCTCAAGACAAGACAATAATTGAAGAAGCAAGTACAGATTTCATCTGTCTCATAGAAGAGATGGAAAAATTGCTATTGTTATGAATTATCCATGGAACATATTGGAGATTGAAAAAACTGAAGATCAGAAGTCCATTAAACGTGCTTACGCAAAATTATTGAGAAATAATAAGCCGGATGAAAACCCTGATGGCTTTACACAATTAAATGCGGCTTTCAAACAAGCTATTGACATAGCTGCGCAAAACACACACACAAGTCAGGCAATAGATCCTGCTCTATATTTGTATAAATGGGACAAATCTGCTGTTTCTAGCAGAGAATCACCCCTTAGTATTAATTTAGAAGAAGCTAATCTGGAAGAGAATCGTATCTCAAAAAATAGTGCCCACCCTATTCACCTTCTTAGTCAAGAAACAGAGATCAATAATGTTTTAAAAGACAAGTCTGAATTAACAGATTATATCGATAAGGGTGAAAAATATCCATTGGCTGAGATATTTTCTCTGATAGAGTCAAGAAACTATGATTTATCTTCATGGGAAATGGTGCTTAATAACCCCCATATGTTACTGAACGGGAGATATATTGAACAAGCATCCTATTGTATCTTCCAGGCCATCCTGAAAGAGGTTGAAAATGATAAAATTCATAAAAAACAATCAAAGCCAAATAAAGATAAAAATGTTTTAGACATTATTATTTTTGACTCATATTATATTATGAAAACAACGTTTTTAGATAACAACAAAGCACTGCTTCTGTATTTTAACGACCTGTTCAATTGGACTGCAGACTGGAAGTCACTGAATATACAATTCGGAAACGAAGCGATTCATCTAATTGATGAAATTGAAAAAATTAAAAATAATATCGATGGAATTCTTGATAGATGGGCAGACAAGCTCGTAGCGAAAGAGATTGGCCCTGCTTATGATATTATAATTAAAGTGTTGTATTTTATGAAACAGTCACTTTCGTCTCCTCCAAAATCTATAAAAGCCGAAATAATCCAGGCGATGGTCGCATTATTTTTGGTTTTAGTAATTCTTGTTCTTCTCTTAATAATATTTAAGAGTATTAATACATTATTGACATAATTAGTTACATAAATGAGAATTTTTTAATCTTAAAATTAAAAATAATTGGATGAATTAACTGTGCAGAATTGAGGGCATGACCCGCCAGGGTAAAAAACAACTATGCAAAATCGTGATCTTTATCATTTGGCTTCGAGTGCGATTCTGGCGCATCGGCAACGCAGTGTTTTAACAGCGCTGGGTATTGCCATGGGTATTGCAGCCGTGGTGTTGCTGACATCGATGGGCGAGGGTTTGCATCGTTACATGCTGGCCGAATTCACTCAATTTGGTACGCATTTAATAGCAGTGACACCTGGAAAAACCACGACTAGCGGTGCATCGGGTGCAGTCATTAATAATGTTCGTCCGTTAACGCTGGACGATGCCGAAGCCCTGCGCCGCTTGCCGCAAGTGCAGGCCACTTTGCCGCTGGTGCAGGGCAATGTGGAAATTGAAGCCGGTTTAAAACAGCGACGCACCAATTTGTTTGGTGTCGGCGCGGATGTGCCGGCGGTGTGGCAAATGAATGTAACGCTGGGAGAATTTTTACCGGCCGATGATTTGCAGGCGGCACGTGCATTTATTGTGTTAGGCAGCAGGGTGCGTGACGAGATGTTTCATGATCGCAGTCCCTTGGGTGAAATGGTGCGCGTGGGTGGTTATCGGTTTCGTGTCATCGGCGTGATGGAATCCAAAGGTCAGATGCTGGGATTTGATCTGGATGATGCCGTGTACATTCCGGCGAGCACGGCACTGGTGATGTTTAATCGCGACAGCCTGATGGAAATTGATGTGTTATATCACCCCGATGCCGACGGCGATGCGGTTACAAAATCGATTAAACGTTTATTGCTGGTACGGCATGGTACAGAAGATTTTACGGTGATTACACAGGAGCAAATGCTGGAAGTATTGAGCTCGGTGTTGAACGTGATTACCTTTGCCGTGGGCGCGCTGGGTGGTATTTCTTTATTAGTGGGAGCGGTGGGCATACTCACCATCATGACCATTGCCGTCAAGGAGCGCACGTCTGAAATTGGTTTATTGAGCGCGCTGGGCGCGGGGCGCCGCCAAATTTTATTACTGTTTTTGGTGGAGGCGATGTTGTTGTCGGCTATCGGCGGATTGTTGGGTTTGTTACTGGGCTGGTCGGGCGCCAGCCTGATTCATTTTCTGGTGCCCGCTATTCCCACGCACACCCCCTGGCATTTTGTGGTGTTTGCCGAAGTGCTGGCCGTGCTGGTGGGCCTGGTTGCCGGTGTGGCGCCAGCACGCAAGGCGGCACAAATGAATCCGGTGAATGCACTGCGTGAGGAGTAGGAGTGGGGCATGCCCGCGTCGTAGGAATAAAAGAAAACATCCATGTGCATCACGCCAACTAAAACGCGTGGTTTTTACTCTATATTTATCCGCGTTTATAGGCGTTTTCTTTTGTATAGATAATCGCGGGCAGGGCCTGCTCCTATAGGATTCGGGATCTATGTGTCATGATGTGGCTGTCATAAAACTTTCATGCAGATGTAATCTAATACGTCGCATCTAAATGGACGGGGCTATTTCTCAATGAGTGAAAAAACAGTTTTGGTGATAGAGGATGATCGCGATATCCGTGACATGCTGGTGTTTGCCCTGCAACGTGCGAGTTATACGGTGGTGGATACCGAGAGCGCAGAGCAGGCCCTGGAAAAACTGGGTGTGATGTTGCCTGACATTATACTGGTGGACTGGATGTTGCCCGGCATGGATGGCCCCGAGCTGGTGCGGCGGATTCGGCAGGACACGCTGACCATGAACATTCCGCTGATTATGCTAACCGCACGCGGCGAAGAAACGGATAAATTACGGGGATTTGATAACGGTGCTGATGACTACATCACCAAGCCGTTTTCACCGCGGGAATTATTGGCCAGAATGAAAGCCTTGCTACGTCGCAACACGCAGGATGAGGACGGTTTGTTGACGGTAGGCCATTTGAACCTGGATATTCGTGCCCACCGCTTGCTGGTGGCGAACGAAGCGGTGGACATAGGCCCTACTGAATTCAAACTGCTGACGTTTTTTATTCAACATCCAGACCGTGTTTACAGCCGCGAATTATTGCTGGATCTGGTGTGGGGCCGCAACGTGTATGTAGAGGAGCGAACGGTGGACGTGCATATCCTGCGCTTGCGCAAGCTGTTGGCGCCGTTTGGCTATGATAAGCTGGTGCAGACAGTGCGTGGATCGGGCTACCGGTTCTCAGCGAAATAATTCATGGCTTTGAGCCTGCTGCAATGCATGTCAAAATAACGTTGACGCAGGGCAGCGTACGAATTTAACGTTGCTTGACGCTTCTCCACCCGACAACATGCGGAACCCATTATGCTCAACCCCTGGTCCAGCGAAATTTGGCGACTCATTTTTTTTGTGAGCGTTATGTGGTTGCTAGGGTTGTTGCTGGGTTGGCCGGTATGGGGTTTGGTGGCGGGTTTGTTTTTCTATATTGTAAACCTGGCGCAACGCTTTCACCGCTTTGAAACCTGGGCCAATCAGAGTCTGAGCGAGCCGGAAGAATTTGGCGGGCTGTTTGAAGACATCGCGTTTCGTTTTTTTCGGATACGCATGCGCAGCCGCCGCCGTAAAAAACGCCTCACTGAATTGTTACGCCGCTGGCAGCATTCTTCCAGTGCCTTGCCCGATGCTACGGTGGTATTGGAAAAAGGCGGCGATATCGTCTGGTTTAACCGTACGGCTTCAGCCATGCTGGGTCTGCGAGCCAACGACCATGGCCGCAACATTGGTAATTTAATTCGCCATCCCCGTTTTATTTATTACATCAATCAACCGACCCATCCCGAGCCACTGGAAATGGCCTCACCGCATGACAATTTGCGCATGTTCAGTATTCGAATCGTGCCCTATGGTGGTGTCGGTGGCGACACCGGACAGTTATTAATGCTGGTGAGTGATGTCACGCATATTCAGCGACTAATGACCATGCGCCGGGATTTTATTGCCAACGTGTCACATGAATTACGCACACCACTCACCGTGATTATGGGTTATATCGAAACCCTGAAAGACGATCAGAGCACCGATATAGCCAATTTAAAATCCTATATCGAACGCATTGAAGCACCGGCGCAACGTATGAAAACACTGGTGGAAGATTTGCTCATGCTTTCCAGCCTCGACACGGGCGCACCACCCAGCCCCGAAATCAGTGACATTGTGTATATCACGCCATTGGTAAAAAATATTTTGGCGGAAGTTGAACAATTGAGCCAGGGACAACAGCAATTTGTACTGGAAATTGATGACAGCATGCAAATTCGCGGTGTTGAAAAAGAATTACACAGCGCCTTCGGCAATTTATTATCCAATGCGGTGCGTTATACCCCCGCTGGTACAACGGTTGTGGTGAGTTGGCAGGCCAGCGGTGACGGTGCAAAACTGTGTGTGCGCGATGACGGCCCCGGCATACCACCCGAACATTTACCGCGCTTAACCGAACGTTTTTATCGTGTGGATGTTGGCCGTTCACGTTCCAGTGGTGGCACCGGTTTGGGTTTGGCTATAGTGAAACAGGTATTGCGTCGTCACGATGCCGAGTTAACAATTAACAGTCGGCCCGGTGAAGGTTCTGAATTTTGTTGCAGCTTTAATTCCGCGCGTTTGCAGCGGCCGGATCCGCGTAAATTTCTGGGTACGGCATCGGCTTGATTAACCGTTCATGAACACTCTGTTTTAAGAAAATCTCTCTCATCACCGGATCATTTTAAGGGCGCCTCTAAAAATAGTAATTTTTTCGTGAGGGCAAGGAAGCACCGCGCGGAGAACCGCAGTGTATACGTCATACATGAGGATTCGAGCACGGAGCTGACGCAGCCATCGCGGAAAAA
>JANOOU010000178.1:0-1660 GCA_031421475.1 Gammaproteobacteria bacterium
CGTAACAACAAATCTTCCGGTGGGTAACCGCACAGTGCTAACTCGGGGAATACCACCAGATCGGCACCCTTATCGCGTGCAGATTGCGCCAGGGCGATAATCTTGCGTGCATTGGCGCGCATATCACCAACCAAAAAAGACTGCTGCATCAAATGTATTTGAATGGAATGTGTCATGACAGGAGACGGATTCATGGACTATTGCTAGAATTCCAAAAATTCTATCAGGATTAATTCATCACCATGGCAAAAATCGTTGTTTTATTCGTATTGGGCCTCGTCATTTATCTATTGATACGCCGTTATTTTCTCAAACCCAACGCATCCAGCCAGCGCCCAACAACGCCCCGCGATACAGTGCAGTGCGTACAATGCAAAATCTATGTGCCGCGTGATGAAGCCATCGCCCAAAACGACCAGTTTTTTTGTTGCCAGCAACATGCACGGGACTGGACTCCACCAGGCTGATGAGTATTCATGCTGATCAGTCGGCCTTAATACCGGAAACAAACGCCTGGCGCCCGTTGCGCCATTTCAATTGGTACCGCACCACTCTGGCGCTGGCCTTGCTGGTGATGTATCAGCAAAACTTCCTGCAAGGTTTTATTAATCAAGTTGACCGCCAGTTATTTCTGGTTTCGAACCTCGCCTTTCTGGCCAGCAGCCTGTATTACCTGTACGCCGAATTTAACCGCAGGGTCGCTTTCATTACCCAGGTTGTCGCCGCCAACATCAGTGATATTTTTCTGATTATTTTGCTGATGCATTTTTCCGGCGGTTTATCCAGCGGCCTGGGCATGTTACTGATCGTAAACATCGCCGCCACCGGTACTTTTTTACATCGCCGCGAATCGCATTTATTTGCCGCCATGGCCAGCAGTTTTATCCTCATTGAACAATCGTACAATTTTCTGAGTGACAGTGGTTATACCAGTACTTATACCCATGCCGGTATTTTAGGTATGGTGTTTTTTGCCACCAGTTTCCTGGCATCTATTCTGGGCCGACAATTACGTGAATCAACTGAACTGGCAGAAGCGCAGGCGGCGGTTTTATTAAATCTGGAAAAACTCAACGATGACATTATTCAGAGTATGCGCACCGGCATATTGGTGATAGATGAATCTGGATTTATTCAACTGGCGAATGATTCGGCCGAAAATCTGCTCGGCCATTTGCCCTTGCAAGACAATCCACGCCTGGTGGATGTGTTACCGACCTTGCAACAACGCCTCAATGAATGGCAGCTCGATCCGCGCATGCATCACAAACCCATCCGGCAACAACAGGGCTTACCGGATATTCAACCGGGTTTTCGCCCGCTCGATAATAACCGTGGCAGCACCCTGATATTTCTTGAGGATGCCACACAATTAAACCAGCGCTTCCAGCAAATGAAACTGGCCTCACTCGGCCGGCTCACCGCCAGCATCGCACACGAAATTCGCAACCCACTTAGCGCCATCAATCATGCAGCACAATTACTGGGCGAATCCGAAATGAGCACCGCCGATAAAAAACTCACCCAGATCATTAATACCCAGGTGCACCGTCTCGATAAAATTATTATTAATGTACGGAAACTGTCACGGCATGAACCCAGCCAGCTGGATGAAATAGATTTACAAGCCTTGCTGGAAAAATTTCGCGATGTGTTTTGC
>JANOOU010000179.1:0-4075 GCA_031421475.1 Gammaproteobacteria bacterium
GCCAAGCTGGTAAAACTGGCAGATAAAATTTCCAATTTGCGTGACGTGGCTATTAATCCACCTGAGAGCTGGTCGCTGCAACGACGTCAGGAATATTTTGACTGGGCGAAGCAGGTCATTGATCAGCTGCGAGGCGTACACTCAAAGCTTGAAGCCTGCTTTGATGCGGCCTATGCGTGCCGGCCAAAGTGAGTAGTGCTGTTGTAAGCGCGTGTGATGACGGCTAGGGAACCTCTGATTAAGTCAAAAAATTATGAATGTAGGGCGGATAAGCGCAGCGCATCCGCCGATAACTCTGGTGGATGCGCTACGCCCAAAGTTGAGTTTTGGCACCCTACAAGACTTAATCAGAGGTTCCCTAGCAACTTGTTGAAAAACATCTGCATGGGATAAAAATATTTTAACGCGAAGGCCGCTCTTGCGCATTCCTGTTCTCGCGGTATTCACACATCCATGTGCCAATCAACTTTTACACGTCGTGCAAAAGTTTCAGGAAATATTCCTTAATTGAACAGGGTAACACCGCTGTCATATTTTTGAGGTACGGTCTTCCAATCTGAACTCTGTACGTGAGCCTGAATGTGGCATCACGTCATGGTCGAGTTTTTTTTAATGTAACTGAACTCAAGGAATATCGTATGCGTACTCTCTTCCGAATGTCTGCGCTGTTATCTTCATCATGGCTGGCTGTCATGTTGCTTGCTGCTCCTGCTGAGGCGACGCCGATTTTTATTAATGAAATACATTATGACAATACCGGCACGGATTCCGGTGAGGCCATTGAAATTGCGGGACCGGCCGGTGTTGATCTTACAAACTGGTCACTGGTGCTTTACAACGGCTCCAACAATACTGCTTATAACACCTTGATGTTATCGGGTGTGATTCCAGATCTTGTATCCGGTTATGGTGTAGTGGTTTTTAATTACGCCGCCAATGGTTTACAAAATGGATCACCCGATGCCATTGCGCTGGTTAATGCCACGGGTAATGTGGTGCAATTTCTCAGTTACGAAGGCGTTGTTACAGCAGTAGGGGGCGCAGCTAACGCCATGGTAAGTGTTGATATAGGCGTGAGTGAAAACGGAACCGGCGCAGTGGGTACTTCATTGCAGCTGACGGGCAACGGTACGGAATATGAGCACTTCACCTGGAACGGTGCCGCAAGCAATTCATTTGCAATGTTGAATCCGGGCCAGTCGTTTGTACCGGTACCGCCGATATCGTCCTGTGGTGAACCGGCTACTTTAATTAGTCAGATTCAGGGTAGTGGTCTTTCAAGTCCATTACTTGGCCAGGCTGTTACGGTGGAGGCTGTGGTGGTGGGTGATTTCCAGGGTGGCACGTCACTCAACGGATTTTTTGTACAGGAACAGCAGGCCGATCAGGATGCACATGCCAACACGTCTGAAGGTTTGTTTATTGAATCCAATCTGGTTGATGTAGCCGTTGGTAATGTGGTGCGTGTGAGTGGTGCAGCAAGTGAAGCATTTAATCTCACGACCCTATCGTTGGTATCGGACATCATGGTGTGTGCAACCGGTGCAGAGTTGTTGCCGACTACGGTGAATTTACCTTTTGATTCCGCAACCAATAGCGCTGAATGGTACGAAGGCATGTACGTCATGTTACCGCAGACTTTAACCGTGACAGAAAACTATAATTTGGGTCGTTATGGTGAAGTAGTGGTATCAGCCAATGGCCGTTTGATGATTCCAACGCAGGTTGCATTACCGGGTGTTTCAGCACTTGCCATTAAAACTCAAAATAATTTAAATCGACTTGTTATTAACGATGGTTTGTCGTCGCAAAATCCTGATCCCGTGCTGTTTCCCGCGCCAGCACTGAGTGCGAATAACACCTTGCGTGTCGGTGATAGTGTTACGGGCGTATACGGTGTGTTGTCTTACGGCTTTGATGTTTATCGTCTTGAACCCACGCAGCCACTGCTGTTTACAACAGCGAATCCACGCACCATCATACCTGTGGGTTTAACCGGCGTGGCTGCATTACGTGTGGCCAGTTTCAATGTGTTGAATTTTTTTAATGGTGATGGTTTGGGCGGTGGTTTTCCAACCTCACGCGGTGCGGATACTTTGCAGGAATTTGTACGCCAAAAAAACAAGATTGTGGATGCATTGTATGCACTGGATGCGGATCTGATAGGTTTAATGGAAATCGAGAACGATGGCTACACCACAAACAGTGCCATTGCACAACTGGTTAATGAACTTAATGCAGTAGTGGGCGCCAATACATATGCTTTTGTTAATCCCGGTGTGAGCAAAATCGGCTCCGATGAAATTGCAGTGGGCATGATTTACAAACCGGCACAGGTTGAACTTTTGGGTAGCGCTCGCATTCTCGACAGTAGCGTTGATTCACGTTTTCTTGATAGCAAAAACCGTCCAGTACTTGCACAAACCGTGCGTGATAAAACGTCAGGAAAAGTCGTGACGATAGCGGTCAACCATTTAAAATCCAAGGGCTCGTCATGTGATGATGTAGGCGATAGCGATCTCGACGATGGACAGGGTAATTGCAATCTCACGCGCGCACACAGGCGGCGCAGGCACTGGCAGATTGGCTGGCCACGGACCCAACCGGCAGTGCTGATCCGGATTTTTTAATTATCGGTGATCTTAATGCGTATGCCATGGAAAATCCGATCACCACATTAGGCCTTGCCGGTTATAGCAATTTGATTGAGTTACGTGTCGGTACAGCGGCGTACTCGTATGTGTTTAATGGTGAAGCGGGTTATCTGGATCACGCTCTAGCCAGTGCAACACTGGTAGCACAAGTAACCGGCATAACAGAATGGCACATCAATGCCGATGAACCGCGTGTGTTGGATTACAACGAGGAATTTAAATCGCCAGCCCAGGTGATTTCGTATTACAACGCGGATCCGTATCGCTCGTCTGATCATGATCCTGTTGTTATTGAATTACTGGTTGCGGGTGATCTTGATAATGACGGTGATGTCGATAACGCAGACTACAACCTGTTCCGTAGCAAGCTGGGTCATTGTAGTGGTTCATCGATTTATCTTGCGGAAGCGGATTACGATGATAATGCTTGCGTAAATTATCTGGATTATCGAATCTGGTACGCCCATTACCGGGCTTACCGCACACACTCTGGATTGTAATTGCGTCATAACATTTTTTTCAAGGTACATAATATGAAAATATTCCAAACAATACTAAGACCTGCGGTATTTGCTACGGCATTGCTGAACGCGAATGCGGCGTCAGCTGCGTTGGTGAGTTTAAGTTTAACGGGTGAAGCACAGATGGGTTCTTCGTTTAGTGTGTTAGTGTGGGTTGACGATTTGTTTTCGGGTTTGCCCAGCACGGAAGAGTTGCTTGCATTTGGTTTGAATGTTGAAAATATCTCGCCCGAGCTGTTCAGTTTCACCGGTGTCAATATCACGACACCGTTTGCCAATGATTCAACGCAGGTAACATTGGATGCAGCCGGTTCGGCATTTCCGGGTGTGAGCAACGAGTCGGGTAATCCATCTGTGTTATTGGCATCCTTAACATTTTTTGCACACCGTGCCGGTGATGGCATGCTGGGTATTCGTACCGATCTCATGGACCCGAATCAGGGCTTGATATTTTCTGAGAGTGCAACACAGAATTTGAATGCAGATTTGGCGGTACATGTTTCAGCTGTGCCATTACCTGCAACCTTGCCTTTGCTGTTTACCGGCCTTTCGTTACTCGTTGGCATAGCACGCAGTCGTGATATGGCGGCGTGATGCTGCCGTGTGATGAGGTTTCGGCTGTCATTATTTGTGTAGGATTTTTTTTCAAATAAAGTATGACAAGTTTTTTGCTAAAAATTAAACCGAACTATGCCTATGCCGTGCGTGAAGCGAATATGGAGCCATGAAAAAATAAACATGGAAAAAATATTTTTCGTGCTCTGATAACGCCAAAGCCATTCCCGGATCATATCCGAATGGCGCTTACTTAAGACTGTAGGAGCGGGCCATGCCCGCGACATGTTCAGTGTTCAGTATGGGTAGGCGCAACAGCCCGACCCACCAACCCCCCCCCGGGGG
>JANOOU010000180.1:0-5765 GCA_031421475.1 Gammaproteobacteria bacterium
CTACACCGAATCCGGTCAATTCCACAAAGCGGCTACCGAACTCGGAATCTTGATTGCTGCGGAAACCGATCCAGCCAAAAAACAACAATTAAGCTGGCAGTCTGCGGAGTTATATGAAAAATCCGGCAACACTAAAAAAGCAGCTGAAACCTATATAACGTATATCAATAACTACCCACAACCGTTTGAGCGTTACATTGAGGCGCATTTCATCGTGTCGGAATATTATCGTAAAGCCAGCCAGCTCAGCGATTGGGGCAATTGGCTGACTAAAACAGTAGAGAATGAACGCAAGGGTGGTAATGACAGAAACGAGCGCACGCATTACATTGCAGCCAGTGCACTTATTCACATAACCAAACCGGTTATCAAACAATATGAACAAGCCACCTTATCCATGCCAATTGACAAGAGCCTCAGCAAGAAAACAGCGCTGCTGGAACAAGCCCTGAGTGCATACAAAGAAATTATCAGCTATCAAATCGTGGAATACACCACCGAATCAACATACCGTGTTGGTGAACTCTATAATCATCTGGCAAAATCCATTATGAGTTCGCAGCGACCTGGCGAGTTATCCGAGGAGGAATTGGAGCAGTATGGAATACTGCTGGAAGAACAATCCTTTCCATTTGAGGAAAAAGCGATTGAAATTCACTCTGGCAATGCAGCACGTACCAAAGACGGTTTGTATGATCAGTGGATTAAAAAGAGCATAGACTTGCTCGCGGCCTTACAACCGGTTCGTTACCAGAAACCTGAAAGAACACAAATTTATGCATTACCTGAAGCTCAATAAAATTCTGCTACCGGTGATAACTTGCGCTTTATTAAGTGCATGCATAACCCTGCCTGGATTTAATTCAAAATCAGATGCTGCGAAACCGGCTGAAAAAGCAAAAATTTTTGCACCCGCTGGTTACAACAGTGCCATCAGCGCAGCCAAAGCAGGTAGCTACGATGATGCGATAACGCAATTTACTGAAATAACCAACAGCAATCCCGATTTTGCCAATGCTTACACCAACCTTGGTTTACTGTATACAAAAAAAGGCAATATTAAAGAAGCTGATAAAGCATTCCGCAAAGCCATATCCTTAAATGATAAAGATGCTGTTTCCTATAACCATCTAGGCATCCTATTACGTGAGCAGGGCAAGTTCGCTGAAGCAAAGGCGATGTATCAAAGCGCAATCCAATCCAAACCGGATTACGCTATAGCCTGGATCAATCTCGGTATTTTGTATGATTTGTATCTGCAAGATTTACCGAATGCATTAATTCAGTACAATACCTATCAGAAACTGACCGGCAATCAGGACAAGATTGTTGAGAAATGGATTATTGATCTGGATAAACGCATACACTCGTTGAACAAGGGCACGTCATGATACTTAAGGAACCTCTGATCAAGTTATATTCGACCGCTTTGCGGTCAAATTTTTCCATCGCTGCGTTGCAAAACTTGGCAAGATTCCTGGATATTGCCTGCCCATGTCGATATTCATGGGCGCCTTGCGCTGAAAAACTTGCCTCACAAATCGGTTCGCCCAAACTTGATCAGAGGCTCCTTAAACCGGTGCATTACATAATCGCAAGCCTGCTCCTGTTCAATAGCGTATCCGCAGTTGAGCAAACGGAACTGGAGGGTATTACTATCACAGGCAATAAGGAACAACCCAATATACTTTATGTTATCTCGTGGAAATCCCCCGAATTGCCGCCGGTTGCCGACATACCGATTGCCTCTTTAATTGATCTTGCGCTGGAACCGCTCGACAGACGCAGTGTATTACGTGAAGAGCAGTACTATAATGCGACCAGGAATTTCACCCTGAAACAAACCACACCCGAATCTAAAAATTAGTTAAAGATGGAGCCAACAATGCTTTCTGATCTAGTCATATTTTATCAATCTGGTGGCATATTCATGCACCCAATTTTACTCGCCTTTGCATTCGGCATTGCCATTGCGATTGAGCGCTACATTTATTTAAGCGCACTCAAATTCAATAATCGCCGCTTACTCGGCAAGATCATGCCACTGCTAAAGCAAGGAAAATTTCAGGAGGTTTATCAAATTACGTCCCGTTCCAGCAATGTAGCCATTTGCCAGATGTTAAATCTGGGCTTATCCACCATGCAAAGCACATCCAGACGTGAAGATATTGAAATGGCGATGGAAGAAGAACTGATGGAAATCATGCCTCGGCTGGAAAAACGCACACACTATCTGGCCATGCTGGCCAACATTTCAACGCTGCTTGGCCTACTGGGCACCATACAAGGCTTGATACAGGCATTTAATTCTGTCGCCGCCGTTGATCCATCACTCAAGGCTGAAATTCTTTCCAGCAGTATTTCAGTGGCCATGAATACCACGGCTTTTGGTTTATGTTCTGCTATTCCGTTAATTATTATTTTCTCGATCCTGCAAGCTAAAACCACCGAGATTGTAGATAGCCTTGAAATGGCCACGGTCAAATTTGTCAATCTGATTGCCAAGAAAAAACCGCAAGCATGAGGCAGAAACGCAACAAATCTGCACGCAGATCGGGCAATGTTCCATTGGACATTACTGCATTCATGAATCTGATGGTGGTGCTGATACCCTTCTTGCTGATGTCAGCCGCATTCACCAATGTCAGTATTCTTGATCTTAAATTGCCTAAAGCCGATAGCGGTGATGCCGTATTGGATGAACTAAAAGAATTTGCCATCAATGTTGTGATAAGCAAGGAGGCCATCATCATTTCGGATCAAAATGGCGACACCATCAAACACATACCAAAAACCAGGGATGGGCACAATTACACCTTGCTTAACCAGACCTTACGCATAATCAAGAATCAATACCCCGAGAAAACCGACATTTCCATTCTGGCAGATAAATTTATTCCTTATGATGACATAGTGCAGGTCATGGACAGATCCCGTGAATTTCACAGCTTTCAGAATGGCGAAATTGTGGCTTACGAATTGTTCCCCGATATTTCCATTGGCGATTCGCCGACTATAAGCAGTGAAAATAGCGCAACGGAAACACCGCCATGAACGAATCACGCCGCGCCAATCGCATCCAAAGACACCATGCCCGCCGCTCTAACAATGGAGCGCTTATCGACATGGTGTCGTTAATGGATATATTTACCATTCTGGTTTTCTTTTTGCTCGTCAGTTCGGCCAATTCAGATATTTTACCAACGCCTAAAAATATCAAACTACCAAGATCCACTGCCGAACTATTACCAAAAGAAAACCTGGTCATTATTATCGGCGACAACAACATTCTTTTACAGGGCAAAAAAGTGGCCAGTATCAAATCCACTGTTGATAACGATAACAATATCATCATGCCATTATTCAACGAACTGAACCGTATGGCAGCAAACACCAAAACAAAACCCGGCCAACCTAGCGTAACCGATAAAGGCGTCACTATCATGGGAGACAAAGACATCCCCTATATTGTATTAAAACGTATCATGATGACCTGTGCGAGTGCCAACTATTCAAATATTTCACTCGCTGTTAACCGCAAAGCCGTAGCAAAGAATTGAACATGTCTGCTACCGCAACCTGGGATGAACTGTTTTTACCCTGGACTGAAAGTTCGAATGACCGTCGCTTCAAACGCATACTCCATATCACACTGGGTGTATTCATATTCATGAGTTTGACACTTACTTTTATCCCAAAACCGGCACCACCCATTGTAAAGCAAGAGTTAAAAGACGTTTCACCGCGCCTGGCAAAGCTGATTATTGAGCAAAAAAAGCAACCACCACCAGTACCTTTGCCAGTACCCGAGAAAAAACCCGTCGAAAAAATAGAAAAAGAAAAACCAAAAGCGGAGCCCAAGATTGAACCCAGGGAAAAACCGACGGATGAACCCAAACCGGTGCCGCAAAAAAATCCGGCGCAAGCCCGGCTTAAAGCGTCCACTTCAGGGTTATTGGCACTGAGCAATAAATTAACATCGCTGCATGACAGTTTTGATGTTAAAGACATTAGTAATGTACCCCTTAAAAAACAAACAGCTAATGCGGCAAAAAGTAGCAATGACGCATTTAATACACAGCTTATTACGGCAGGTGCCACCGAATCGAGCAAAGGCATTGGCTCCAAAGCCGTTACAAAATCATCAGGCCCAACACAACTGGCTGATCGCACCACATCAAGCGTACAAAGCTCATTAAGTGAGGGCGGCGACGCACCCACGGGCAACAAACGCCTAGCGGGTAATTCATCCCGCACGGATGGTGAAATTGCCCGGGTGTTTGAAGAAAATAAAGGCGCGATTTATAGCATGTATAATCGCGCATTGCGTGGCGACCCCTCCTTACAGGGAAAGGTTGTACTTGAAATAACGATTGAAGCGGATGGCAGTGTTAGCGCCTGTCGAATTGTGTCCAGTAATTTAAACAATCCAGAGTTCGAAAAGAAAATTATTGCGCGCGTTAAGTTATTTCGCTTTAAAGCGGGTGACATCAGACAGGTTGTTATCAAGTACCCTATTGATTTTGTACCATCCTGATCCTGTTTAATGACGGCAGCATCCGTGCCCATACAACTTCGCCAACAGGACACACTCTGGACCGGCCATTTCACCGCTATGGCATGTCCTTGCGAAGTGTTAATTGAAACCACTGATAAAACACTTGCCCATTACATTACGCAACAAGTATGGCAAGAAGCCGAACGTATCGAAAAAAAATTTAGCCGATACATTAACAACAACATCATCTTTAACATTAACAACGCGCATGGCAACACCGTAACGGTAGATGCCGAAACCGCGCATCTGCTGGATTTTGCTGCCCAGTGTTATGATTTAACGGATCATAAATTTGATATCACGTCGGGCGTACTGCGACGCGTCTGGAAATTTGATGGTTCGGATCGCCTGCCCAGCCCAGCACAAATAGATGACATCAAACCCTTAATTGGCTGGAGCCGTGTCAGTTGGCACCATTCGCAACTCACGCTACTACCCGGCATGGAAATCGATCTCGGTGGTTTAGGTAAGGAATACGCGGTAGATCAAGCTGCAAAAATAGTGACAAAATTAACGGATCTGAGTCTGTTGATCAATTTTGGTGGTGATATTTACGCCAGCAAACCCAGAATGAATAATAAACCCTGGTTAATTGGTGTTGATAACCCGCATTACACTGGCACTCAATCAGTTGGGAAAATAGAACTTTATCAGGGGGGATTAACCACCAGTGGTGATGCGCGAAAATTTTTGATGAAAGATGGCAACCGTTATAGCCATATTCTCGATCCACTCACCGGCTGGCCGGTGCCTGATGCACCCCATTCTGTAACGGTGGTTGCTGATACCTGCCTTGAGGCCGGGATGTTATCAACTTTCGCCATGTTAAACGGGAAGGATGCCGAACAATTTCTGAAGGCACAGCAGGTTAAATACTGGTGTATACGCTGAAGCGGATCACACGGCTCATCTATCTTTACAAATCTTTTACAGGTTGACGAAATAAATACAGTGCCAGCAATTCTGGCCTTAGCCGTCCGTTAACATCCTGAAACATTAACTGATTCATATTATGCCGCCCAAAGATTGCAGGTGTTTGTTGCTTTAATTGCGTATGGCATTGAATCCCGGTAAATATCATTGTGTAACCAACATTTTTTGTAATTTGCATCACATCGTCATTATATCGGCCATGCGGAAAGGACATGCTTAAAGCCAAGGGTTGGCCGGTCATTTCTTGCAACTGTTCACGTACCTGCTGCAACTC
>JANOOU010000181.1:0-3897 GCA_031421475.1 Gammaproteobacteria bacterium
CCTCAGCCAGTGCCACAACCACTTTACAAAACAACCCCTTGCATTTCATTCACACCAGTAATGTTTTAAGCCCCACCCAGTTCCAGTTGGGTGGACTGACAGCAAACTACACGACCCAAACGAGTGGCGATCATTCTTTTAATAATGGCGTTAATTCTGTAATTCCAACCACTACTATCAATATCCAGGCAAATTTTGGCGCACAGACCTTCTCTTATGATGCGACCAGCAGCTTCTCAGTCACCACCTTAAGTGGTACTGGCGTCAACCCCAACATACCTTTCAGCCAAATGAATAACTTCACACTCGTCGGGAACGCAAGCTGCTTAACCTGCACCGGCAATGCCAGCCTGCAGTTCGCGGGTAGCGTTGCCAATGGCGTAACAAGCGGCACCTATGCCAGCCACGCCATCACCAGCTACACCCTAACCAACGGCACCAACCATGCGGCCGGTGTTGCACTACTAAGTGGCACCGTTCCCTGACAACTCCATTCCTGAACAAATAATCCAACAAAAAGGGCAGCGGGTAGCTGCCCTTTTTGTTGGCACGGTGTGAAGTGTTTCCTGGCAGAAAATCAAGCAGGAAATTAAAAATCAATTCGCGAGTCTGTTCGTGCTGAGCCCAATGCCAGTAAGTTAAGGTCACCGCGTGCTTTGTAGGTTCGAATTTATTCGAACAATAGTCTGTTTAATGGCACTATTGTTCGAATAAATTCGAACCTACAAAAGCCTGAAATCCCCTTAACTTACTGGCATTGGGCTCAGGGCGAACGGTATTCATGTTTAAATCATGCCGGATCAATAACAGTCGCCTGTCAAGCATGCCGCTTTTGCGTTATTCTCCTCACCCCAAAATCATTCCTTGCAAGCCATGCCACGCGTACCCGACTTTAGCGATGCCGAAATCTGGGCTCTGGAGCAAACCCTGCACGAACGCTGGGGTGCTCAGAACAAAATCGAATTACAGTTTGCCGATGCCGATGTGCGCCTTTCGCCCGGCGACCGTGAAACCACCGAATGCCCGGCCATCATCTGGCAATATCAGGGCTGTAACTACGCCATCTTTAAAACCGGTTTTCAAAAATACCGCTGCCAGTTTTTTTACCGGGGTTACCAGCAGTACGGCACCGGCGTTTACGAATACGACGACATGGGCGATTGCATCGTCGCATTGTTGCAGGTGCAGGTGCAGGCGGATCACAACCGCACCACGAGCATGGACCAGGAAAAGAATGACGGGCCACCGCCGGGTACTGCGGTTGAATAAACCGGGTGGAAAACCAGGTCGCCTCTATAAGCCCATAAGCAGGCTTGATTTGAGTATCGCTGGCGGCTTGGGCATGATCGACGAAATTTTTAGTGCGGCCTGCGCCCACCCCATAAAAAATCCAATCAAAAACGAGGAATCAAAATGAAAGCCCAGACCAAAGTTAACGTTAAAGCCAAAATCAAAGACACAAAGAAAAAAGACTCAAAGAAAAAAGACCCAAAGAAAAAAGACACGAAGAAAAATGCGTTCTACGCACAATCCGGCGGTGTCACCGCGGTGATTAATGCTTCGGCCTGCGGTGTTATTGAAACCGCACGCAAGAACAAAGACAAAATCGGCAAGGTCTACGCAGGCCGTAACGGCATTATCGGCGCACTGACGGAAGACCTGATCGATACCAGCATGGAATCCTCTGCTGCCATTTCCGCACTGCGCACCACGCCCTCTGGCGCTTTCGGATCCTGCCGTTTCAAACTCAAATCACTGGAAGCCAACAAACGCGAATACGAACGTTTGATTGACGTTTTTAAAGCCCACAACATTGGTTATTTTTTCTACAACGGCGGTGGTGACTCGGCCGACACCTGTTACAAAATTTCGCAGTTGTCTGAAAAAATGGGTTACCCGGTGCAGGCCATTCATGTTCCCAAAACTGTGGATAACGATTTGCCGATTACCGATTGCTGCCCCGGCTTCGGTTCGGTGGCCAAATATATTGCTGTATCCACACTCGAAGCATCATTTGATGTTCGCTCCATGGCTAAAACCTCTACCAAAATTTTTGTGGTGGAAGTCATGGGTCGTCACGCGGGCTGGATTGCAGCAGCAGGCGGCTTGGTTGAAGACCATGGCATTCCCGTTCTGATTCTGTTCCCAGAAATTGAATTCGATCAGAAAAAATTCATCGCCGCCGTGGATAAAAAAGTGAAAGAGCACGGCTTCTGCACCATCGTAGTATCTGAAGGCTGCCACTATCCTGACGGCAAGTTCCTCGCCGAACAAGGCACCCGTGATGCCTTCGGACATGCGCAATTAGGGGGCGCTGCGCCGGTGGTGGCCAATATGATCAAGGAAGCGCTAGGTTTTAAATTTCACTGGGCGGTTGCCGATTATCTGCAACGCTCCGCCCGCCACATTGCTTCCAAAACCGACGTGAAACAGGCATATGAATTAGGCAAAAAAGCGGTAAAGCTGGCGCTTAAAGGCGAAAACGCGGTGATGCCAACCATCGATCGCATTTCCAACAATCCGTACAAATATAAAATCGGTGTTGCACCCTTATCGAAAGTGGCGAATGTTGAAAAATTCATGCCGCGTGATTTCATCAGCAAAGATGGTTTCGGCATTACGGACAAGTGCAAGCAATACCTGATTCCGCTGATTCAGGGTGAAGATTATCCTAAATACAAAGATGGATTGCCGGTGTACGTCACGCTAAAAAACGTGGCGGTAGAGAAAAAACTTCCAGTGTTCAAATTGTAAGAAAAAAAACGGAGAGCAAATGCTCTCCGTTTTTTTTAGCTCAATGCATAAGCCAGGTTTCACTTGGCAGCGGATACAATCGCAACGCAGCACGATTGGTGCTCGGTGAAGTTATGCGCGTGCACGGCCAGCAAGCGGTTGATAACCTGAGACGGGAATTTAATCTGGAATCGCTCTGTGGTATCAAACCCGGCACCGTGTTTGAAAGCCAGTACAAATAAATTTGTTGGAGAGGGCCATCCAGGGTTCGTTAGAAAAACTGCACATAAGCACGCGTTATGCTGCAATTAACTATCTCGTTTTGTATTCACCACGAACATGGTCGTAAGATGCGACGCTCAAAGCAAAATAACAAATCGCTCCAGGAAGGGGTGTGTCCAGGCACCACCAGAAAACTCTGAACCCAGATTAATTTAATCTGCGTCTGAACAGCCTGCACATTAGCAACAGTTGATATACGTCAATCCAGCTGGATCGGTTCACCACGTATAGTCATTACACTGACAGCGTGTCCAAATAACGGAAGCCGTATCACGGTACCGAACTGTACGTGTTCAACGATCTGAAAACCATTTAACAACAACAGTAGTCAACGGGGGTTCAACCATGTCTGGCCTTACCATTGCTCTAGTCTGTGCCTTTGCCGGCATCGTCTACGGCATCATCTCAACCATGAGTATTCTGTCAAAACCAACCGGTAACGCGCGTATGCAGGAAATTGCTGCCGCAGTACAGGAAGGTGCACAAGCCTATTTAAACCGGCAGTACGCCACGATTGGCATAGTCGGTGGGATTTTGCTAATAGCCATATACCTTGCACTGGATTGGCAAACAGCTGTGGGTTTTGCCCTGGGTGCGGTGCTCTCTGGCCTCACGGGTTACATCGGTATGAATGTATCGGTGCGCGCCAATGTACGCACTGCGGAAGCAGCGAAAGACGGTTTAAACGCTGCACTCAACATCGCCTTCAAGGGTGGTGCTATCACCGGCATGCTGGTGGTGGGCCTGGGCCTGCTCGGCGTGGCTGGCTATTACGCCTTCCTCACCCTGGTACTGGGCGCTTCAGCGGATGAAGCCACCCATGCATTGGTGGGCTTTGCGTTTGGCGGTTCGCTGATTTCCATCTTCGCGCGTCTGGGTGGC
>JANOOU010000182.1:0-2176 GCA_031421475.1 Gammaproteobacteria bacterium
CATTACACCATACAGGGTGTCAGGCTCTTCATGCGCGGGTTCTGTAACAATAACCGCCTTCTCGGATGTTGTCTGATCGTGTGCTTCCGGTGTGGTTGGTTCGGCTATGGGGGTGTGCACCGGCAAGTTTGAGCGGAACGAAAATATCTGTTGGCGCTGAAATGTTTTGGATGAGACGGTGACCGTTGCGGCATAGATGCCATTCTGTGACGGCTTGAATTGTGTAATGTACATACATTCATTATTGGCGGCAGGGAAAGACAGTTTTTCGATGGTGCCATCAGGATGTTCAACTGTCAGAGTAACATCCATGCTTTTTAATAATTCTGGTTCGGTAATGGCCTCTTCATTCTTTTTTAGCCAAGTGGTGATGTTCATATCCGGCGGTCCCTGCTCGGCGTTAATCGAGAAACGACTACGCAGTTCAATGTCTGCCACGATATAGGCTTTATTGTCATTATCGCTGAATAGTATTTTCCAGTTACCGATTTCCGGGCTGTTAAGGGTGATCATGTCGAAACCAGCCGATTCAAACCATTGCATGGATTCTTTTTTTGATTGCACGTTGTAGCGTATCTTGCCGGGTGATTCGAGAAATATTTTACTTTGCACGTTTTTTTTGGTGGCCAAAATGGTGATGTCACGAATGCTGGCATCCACCGTAAACTGATTTTCAGTTAATGGCAGCATATTGGGTTCTTTACTTTGTTCAAATATCTTGGTGAATGCCTTGTGCAAGCTGTCGTCGGTTGCAGCCAGCGCATAGCGGCCATCACTGGCGTCGGCAATTTGTTGCAGTAATGCCTGGTCGGATTGTGCAGTGAAGGCGATACTGTAAATTTTTATTTTGTATTGTTTAACGAGTGGCATCAGTTCAGCGAGGATTTTTGTGCGTAATTCAGCGGATTGTGTCGCATTGCCCACATCCATTTTGCCATCTGACATCAGCACCATGATCGGCTCATGCCCGTTAGCATCGCTATCCTTGAGTATTTCAATGCCTCGGGTAATAGCAGCGTGAATATTAGTATGAGCACCTTTTGATGAGATTTTATCGGTGGCCTGTAACGCGCGTGTTTTGTTGACGGGTGTATCCAGCGTGGTGAGCCAGGTGATGGGGTAGGCATTGTCACTGAAACTCATCACGCTCAGCTGGTCCTGTTTGCCGAGCAGGGTGATAAATAACTTGGCGGCTGGCTTGCGCAGCTCTTTTGGGTCGGTGGCTTTCATGCTGCCTGAGCTGTCCATGATGAGCACGGCATCCAGCGGGCGCTTGTCATCTGTAGCGGCCGCAGTCAGGCTCAATCCGGCTAGTAGCGTGAACAGTAATGCCGTCAAAATTCTTGTCATGGTTACGCCTGGTTGGTTTAATGCCGGTAAAAATGCGAGTTCAGGTTAACAAAATGCTCTAAGTAGTTATTTTTATTCTAGTAGAGATGTTGATTCTGGCAAGTTGTCAGGTTATTTGATGAGGAGTCAAGCCTTGGCGGGTGCTGCCAGCCAGAGTATCATCCGCAGCACTCGTGCCACCCTGTTAAATAAACCCACCAAGGCCCTCATGAATCCTAATTTTCTTGAATTTGAGCAACCCATTGCCGAACTCGAAGCCAAAATTGAAGAGCTGCGGTATGTCGGTGATGACAGTGAAGTCAATATTAGTGATGAAATCGGTCGGTTACAGGGTAAATGCCGTAGCCTGATCGACACCATTTTTGCCAAGTTAACACCCTGGCAAACCTCGCAGTTGGCGCGTCACCCGCAGCGTCCCTATACACTGGATTACATCGACAAAATATTTACCGACTTTCAGGAATTGCACGGCGACCGTAGTTATGCTGACGACAATGCCATAGTCGGCGGCATTGCGCGTTTGAATGGCCGCTCGGTGATGGTGATCGGCCATCAAAAAGGCCGTGATACCAAGGAAAAAATTCGGCGTAATTTTGGTATGCCGCGCCCTGAAGGGTATCGTAAGGCTTTGCGCTTGATGAAAATGGCCGAGCGTTTCAGTCTTCCGGTGCTGACTTTTATCGATACGCCGGGTGCTTACCCCGGCATTGGCGCGGAAGAGCGTGGTCAGTCTGAGGCCATTGCCCGAAATTTATTTGATATGGCGGCGCTTAAAACGCCGATCATCTGCACTGTCATCGGTGAAGGTGGTTCCGGTGGTGCGCTC
>JANOOU010000183.1:0-5066 GCA_031421475.1 Gammaproteobacteria bacterium
TGTACTGCTCGGATTGCAGTCAGTCGATAGTGGCAATATACAACGCCGTCCAGGATTACGAGTGGGTTATATGCCACAGCGTTTGCATGTGGATGTTGAGTTGCCCTTGAGCGTAAAACGTTTTTTATCGATGGCGGGTCATGTCACCGATGCTGAATTACGTATTGCCTGCCAGCGCTGCGGTATTGAACAACTATTGCAAAAACCTTTACAAGCAGTTTCCGGCGGCGAATTTCAACGTGTGTTGCTGGCGCGTGCCTTGTTGCGTAAACCGGATTTACTGGTGCTCGACGAACCTGCACAAGGGGTAGATATAAACGGGCAAACGCAGCTCTACCAATTAATCGCCGACATTCGTACCGAACTGGGTTGCGGTGTATTGATGGTATCGCATGATTTGCATTTGGTGATGGCTGCAACCGATCATGTTTTATGTCTTAACACGCACATTTGTTGCACCGGACATCCTGAAGATGTGAGTCGACATCCCGAGTATTTAAAATTGTTTGGCGGTGCGCTAGCAGGCATGGCGGTGTACACCCATCGTCACGATCACACGCATGATTTGCACGGTGATGTGGTGCCTGAACATGACCATCAAGATTGCGGACATAAACATGATCATTGATGATTTTATTTTGCGCGCCATGCTTGCAGGTGTATTAGTGATGTTGATTGCCGCCCCCATGGGTTGCATGGTGGTGTGGCGACGCATGGCATACTTTGGCGATACCTTGTCACACGCGGCATTGCTTGGCACGGCACTGGGATTAATGTTGCACATCACACCCTGGGTAGGTGTGTTGGCAATTGGGTTATTGATCAGTATTTTGTTGGTGACCTTGCAGCGAAAATCCGATATTTCGACGGACACATTACTCGGCATATTGGCTCATGCCGGATTGGCGATTGGTTTGGTTTTGTTGGCATTGTTACGCGAACAGGGAATTCGCGTGGATTTAATGACGTATTTGTTTGGCGATATTCTGGCGGTTAATAATCAGGATTTGATATGGATGTTTATAGTCACCGTGGTTTCTGTTTTAGCTCTTATGAAAATGTGGCAATCATTATTGGCCATAGCGGTGCATGAAGAGCTGGCACGCAGCGATGGTGTGGCGGTTGAACGTGTGCGCTTGTTTTTTATGATGTTGATGGTATTGGTAGTGGCGGTAGCCATGAAAATAGTGGGTGTGTTACTGATTACCGCCTTATTAATTATTCCTGCCGCCAGTGCACGTCGCTATGCAAAATCACCTGAAGGTATGGTCTTGATTGCCATGGTAATGGGTGTATTTGCGGTGGTGCTGGGATTGCTTGCCTCCATGGTTTGGGACACACCTGCCGGGCCTTCGATCGTAAGTGCGTCGGTGTTGTTGTTTTTTGTTACACGGGTATCCGTGCGTCATTAAACTTTCTTGTTTATAAAAGCCGTTTTGGATATTAACCGTGATTAAAATATTGCGGCTAGCGATTTGTGATGGTTGTTGATGCTTGTCAGTTTGCCCCGCAACAGGTCTTGTATTTCTTGCCACTGCCACACGAACATAAATCATTGCGCCCGGTTTTAGATGGGATATTCCCCACAGTTTCAGTTAGCATATTATCCGGCGTGATCAACGCCGCGCTGGTGGCGCCCAGTAGCTGGCGAATTCCAAGTACGCATTCGGGTATCCTGTTTTGATATTTTTGTATTTCCGTTTGGCTGAGTTCGTCGAGCCTGGGTGCGAGTTCATTGCTGCTGAACAACAGAATAGGCGTTAACAAATCGAAGTTATCTGCCAGTTTATCGGCGTGGTCACTGAGCAGTGTTAGTCCGCGTTGAAAACCAAAGCACCAATCTTCGACAATAATATGCACGGTATTATCGCGTTGTATTTCAAGAAAAACAGGCTCACATTTATTATTACCCAAGGTAGCCATGATGTCGTTGTAATGTGTTATTACATCGTTCATGAAGGCTTGCGCACTTTTCATGTTTGGCCATTTTGGGGCATGTTCGATACCACCCCAAATAGAATGAACCCAGACCGAGGGGCGTATTAAATCGGGGGAGCAAGCCAGTGCATGAAAAAAACCATCAAGTTCGCTGATATTAAGTATGAAGGTGTCTTTATCCTGGCCATGGCTTTCCAGTGCTTTGTCGATGCGATTAAATAAACTCATATGAATGTCCTGTCGTGTCCGTATCCTGAGAGATTGATATTGCAGCGCTGTTTTGGCGTTACATTTCATAACACACTATCAATCTCATATTCGAATGTTAGATGTCAAATCGGTGTAACAGGGCAAGGGGTTGCGGGTGGCCGGATACGCTTATTAGGTGTGATATAAAAACAAAGTTAGCAGGAATGTGGGATCGGGTTGTTGTAGATTAAGCTGATTTAACGACAGGCTGGTTTTCAACAATATCCGCTATCATCTTTTTGGCGGTGTCGGTGAGTGTGCCCCGTCCCGTGAAATTTTTTGGATCCAGCGTGGGTAAAAAATGCAGGCAAACCGTGATGTCATCCGATGCCATGAAATTCAGTGCCGAATCGAGCATCTGCACATCGCCTACATAGGGCGCATGCGGATGAATGCCATCGGCATGCGGGTAGGTGATGGCGAGGGGTTGAACGACAACATCCGCATCAATGGCTGCTTGTAATAAACGGCTGTGAAAAAAACCCAGTTTCACGCCGTCGCAGGTTGTGCCTTCGGGGAACACTAATACGTGACTGCCTTTTTTTAGTACCGCCGCAATCGCTGCAATGGATTGCCGGGCCGCGTCTTTTCTGCCGCGATGTAAAAATAATGTACCGGTTTTTCGTGCCAGCCAACCAATCACCGGCCAGGAAGCAATTTCATCTTTTGCCAGAAAATGCAAAGGTATGACGGCGCCAATTGCAGGAATATCGAACCAGGAAATATGGTTGGCGACGAATAATGTGGGTACACGACTGATATCGCCAAAATGTTTGTGGTGTACGCCAAATATCCTGCAAAGCCGGTAATGCCAGCCAATGCTTAATTTTGATGCCATTGAATCTGAATTAAGTTTACGCGGCAAAAATATGGCGGCCAGAATCATGCCTGAGATAAGATGTAAAATTAATTGGCTGAAGCGCCAGGCTATTTTAATTTTCCGTGGCATCGTGCTGTTAAATAAATCGCATCGATAAATCAATGGCGGTAACATCTTTGGTGAGCGCGCCGCAAGAAATAAAATCGACACCGGTTTGTGCAATGGCTAATATTGATGCCAGGTTTACGCCACCCGATGCTTCCAGCTGTAATTGTTTATGGGTGATGGCGACGGCCTGGCGTAATAAAACCAGATTAAAATTATCCAGCAAAACACGTTCGACTTTTTCTGTTATGGCCTGTTGCAGCTGGTCAAGGTTCTCCACTTCAATTTCCACCGCCATATCCGGATTATTAAAACGTGCGGCAGCAATAGCCGCGGTTATGCTGCCGGCGGCGAGTATGTGATTTTCCTTGATTAATATCGCGTCGAATAAACCGATACGGTGATTAAGACCACCACCGCAGGCCACGGCATATTTTTGCGCCAAACGTAAACCAGGTATGGTTTTTCGGGTATCGAGTAATTTTGCGGGGGTGTCTTTGATGATATCGACATAACGCCGGGTCAACGTGGCGGTGCCAGATAAGGTCTGTAAAAAATTCAGTGCCGTGCGTTCACCCGTCAGCAAGGCGCGCGTTGGGCCACTTAATGAGCAGAGTTGCTGATTGGCTTCTACAGATTCGCCATCATCAACTTCCCAATCAATGAAAACATTGGGATCTAATTGACTAAACACTTCCTCAAACCAGTCTATGCCACAGATGATGGCGCTTTCGCGAGAAATAACATTGGCCAGGCTGATATTTTCTTCGGGAATTATAAGGCTGGTGATATCGCCATGGCCTATGTCTTCGGTGAGGGCGGTGTTTACGCTGTCTTCTATGTAGCTGTGGGGGACGGAGATCATAGAGGGTAGTTTAATTTATTATTTGTGGATATGTCGTGACATTGGTTTTATATTGTTTACTTTTTTTAACCTGGCTTTGAAAATCCCTGTTTCGCTCTCGTTGAGCGAGGGCGGAATAAAGTTTTCAGAGTTAGATGCAAAATCAGTAAACAGTACAAACCCAAAACCGTCTAGTTTTTCGCTCGCAAAAACTCTATCAGCGAATTTAATGATACCTCCTGCACCTCCGCATCTCGTCGTCCTTTATATTCAATTGTTCCCGCATCCATTCCGCGCTCTCCAATAACCAAACGATGCGGAATGCCAATGAGTTCGATATTGGCGAGTATGGAACCCAGGCGTTCCTTGTCATCAAAAAATAATACTTCAAAACCAGCGGCGCATAGATCGTTATAAAGTTTTTCGGCGGCTTCGGTCAGGCGTGGGGATTTCTGCATGTTGATCGGTGCCAGTGCAATATCAAACGGTGCAATGGCATGTGGCCAGATGATGCCGTTTTCGTCATGGTTTTGTTCGATGGCGGCGGCCACTACACGTGATACGCCAATGCCATAACAACCCATGGTCATGACCTGGTTCGCACCTTTTTCGTCGAGTACGGTGGCGTTCATGGCTTGTGAATATTTTGTGCCCAGTTGAAAAATATGGCCGACTTCTATACCGCGCACAATTGAAAGTGTGCCTTTACCGTCGGGGCTGGCATCGCCTTCAACTACATTGCGAATATCGGCAACAACCGGTTCTGGCAGATCACGTCCCCAGTTTACGCCGGAGAGATGCTGGCCATCGACATTGGCGCCGCAAACAAAATCGCTGAGATGCGCAGCCGCATAATCGGCGATCACTGTAATTTTTAATCCGACCGGGCCGATTGAGCCGGCATTACAATTGGCGGCAGCACGAATTTCTGCTTCGCTGGCAAAACGGAAGGGCGAGCTGATGTGTGGCAGGTGTTCGACCTTAACCACATTGCATTCATGATCACCGCGTAACACCAGCGCCACCACGGTATTATTTTCACCGGCCACCAATAATGTTTTAACACATTGTTGCGGTGATATTTTTAACAGGGCGCATACATCGTCGATG
>JANOOU010000184.1:0-2578 GCA_031421475.1 Gammaproteobacteria bacterium
AGTGAAGACGAAGGATTGTTGGCTCAATAAAAGACCCTGTATTTAGAGAGTTTCTCATGGGGGTTACAAAGTAAACAGAGAGCTTTTTATGTTAACAGATGTGCAATTGAAACTACTTTTATCTGATATGGAATCAGACCGTATCGAGCGCACGGCATCTGTGACAAACACGGATAAATTTTGTGAGGCGATATGTGCTTTTGCCAATGACATGCCTAATCATCGCAAACCGGGATATCTTCTTATTGGGGTCGATAATAATGGGGCGCTTTCAAATTTGGTTATCACAGATAAGTTCCTCACGAGTCTCGGCGGGATTCGATCTGATGGCAATGTACTGCCTCAACCTTTAATAAATGTTGCTAAATTTTCGCTGGTTGGGGGTGATGTGGCTGTAGTCGAGGTGTTTCCCTCGGATCTTCCCCCGGTGCGATACAAAGGGCGTGTTTATATCCGTGTGGGAGCACGTAAAGCGATAGCCAGTGAACAGGAGGAGCGGGTACTTTCAGAACGACGGGTAGCCATGGCGCGTTCGTTTGACGCGCGTCCTTGTACAGAAGCAACACTGGCGGATCTGGCATTGGGTCAATTTGATGCTTACCGGCGTGAGGCTGTTGATCCTGAGACCATAGACGCCAACCATCGGCCTGTTGAACAACAACTCGCGTCACTCAGGCTGTATGATCCAGTACGCGCTTGCCCAACTCACGCAGGCATTTTACTGTTTGGAAAAAACCCGCGCTTCTACTTATCGGGTGCCTATGTACAATACCTTAAGCTGCCAGGTACGGACTTGACTGATCGGCCAGACGATCAAGCAGAGGTTTCCGGCGACTTGCATTCCATCTTGCGTGAACTGGAGGGGCGACTGAAATTGCTCATTCAGACGGCCATGCGACCGGTCAGTTCTTTGGAAGAAAAATTGCTGCCATCCTATCCAGAGTGGGCCTTGCGCGAATTACTGATGAATGCTGTTATGCATCGCAACTATGACAGTAATACACCGATTCGTTTTTATGCTTTCAGTGATCATATCGAAATTCAAAGCCCGGGTGGTTTATATGGCGAAGCCACGCCGGAAAATTTTCCTACCCGTAACAGTTACCGCAATCCCGTGATTGCTGAAGCAATGAAATCGCTCGGGTTTGTGAATCGGTTCGGCTACGGTGTGCAAAGAGCGCAGTCGCTATTGGCACAGAATGGTAATCCACCTGCGCAGTTTGAATTTGATGAGCATGCTGTATTGGTCAAGATTTATCAGAGGCCTAGATGAAGACAGTTGCATTTTTTAACAATTCGTACCATGACCGCATCGCATCAGATAATTCAATACGGTGCCGAAGCTGCGGAATGGGTTTTGGTGAATGTTGGCCGAATCTGGGTGCGATTAACCGTTCAGCCTTATTGGCGTAAGCAGGCTAATGCGTATGCGCAGGTTTAATCTCATCCGTTTGTTCAACGTGTTGCCCGGGTTCCGATTTAAGCTGTTGCGCCTCGGGTTTATATTGTTCGCGATCAATTTTCACCAGTGTGTCTTGATCAAAATATAAGCTCACACGGGATTGTCGGGCAGAGTCGTTTGCGGGGTGGAGGTAATAAAGATAATACCAACGGTTCTGGTGAAACGCGTCTTGCAGCAGCGGCGTTCCCAATAGAAACTTTACCTGTGTGCGGGTCATGCCGGGTTGCAGGCGCTCCAGGTCCTGTAGCTGCACCTGATTGCCTTGCTGGATATCGATTTTGTGTGGTGTGGGCAGCAAGCTCTCACAAGCTGTTAACAGGATACCGGATAACCCCACTGTTAAATAAAGGGTTGCAAGCAGCCAGCTATAAATGAGATTCTTTCGCATATTGGGGTTCCGGGTGTGGATGGTCAGGTGTCGCAATGCGACGCGAGTCTACCCGATGTGATGCACAAAAACGACAGGAGTTCGTCAATTGGAAACATCTGATCTGAAAAAGGCGGGGCTTAAAGTCACCCTGCCACGAATGAAAATTCTGGAGTTGCTGGAGCAGTGCGATCCGCATCATAAAAGTGCCGAAGATATTTATCGGGCGCTAATGGATTCCGGTGAAGAAATCGGTTTGGCGACGGTGTATCGCGTATTAACCCAGTTTGAAACCGCCGGTTTGGTGAATCGCCATCATTTTGAAAGTGGCCAGGCGGTGTTTGAAGTTAATCATGGCCACCACCACGACCATCTGGTCTGCATTAAATGTGGCAAGGTGGTGGAGTTTGTTGATGCCATGATCGAAGATCGCCAAAAACAGATTGCGCGCGAAAAAGGCTTCGAAATAACGGAACACAGTTTAATTATTTATGGTCGTTGCAGTGATCCACAGTGCCGTAAATAGAATGTAGGGCGCCTCTAAAAATAGTAATTTTTTCGTGAGGGCAAGGAAGCACCGCGCATAGAACCGCAGTGTATAAGTCATACATGAGGATTCGAGCACGGAGGTTATATACAGGATGTATTGTATGCCGATTTTGCAGGAGCAAAAATCGGTGACGCAGCCATCGCGGAAAAAGTGCATTTTTAGAGGTGCCCTGTATTGATAGCCATGATTTTTGTAATGA
>JANOOU010000185.1:0-3490 GCA_031421475.1 Gammaproteobacteria bacterium
TTTAACCACATTGGCTACACGTTTCGCATCCTGATCGACCATGGATTTAGCAAATTCGACTTTCTGATCCTGATTCGACGGCAAGGATATAGCTGTATTTTTATGCTCTAATCGCGCCTGCCCATTGGCGTCAGTACCACCGTCCCCTGCGCCATTCGGAGCTGGCAGTGCGGTTACGGTGGTCGTATAGGTGCTTATATTCCTGATCGTGGGTCGAACGATGGTAAATATCAATATCAGAAGTATAGTGCCTGCCAGTAATTGTTTACCCAGATTATGTACCCAAGGCTGATCCATCAATGACGGCTCGGGCAACACCTCTTCGGCTTCTGGCACAGTGAACGATGCATTAATAACATCCACCTTATCGCCGCGCTGTTCGCTGAAACCGATCACTTGCTGTACCAGGGTTGTGATGCGCGTTATTTCTTCTACGGTTAAGGGCGTGCGTACCACTTGTGGTGCATCTTTGGCTTTAGCATTTTTAGCAGCGGCAGCCAGTGTCACATGATCATCCACTAACACGGCGACTGTAAAGCGTTTAATTTTTCCAATATCCTGACGCGAATGCCGAATCGTGCGATCTACTTCGTAATTACGTACGGTGTTTTTACTGTTATTCACACCTGCTGCATTATTAGTGGCGGCACCCGTCACGTCACCTGGTCCGGGCACTAATTGTCCTGCGGCTGGCGGTTGATTGCTTAATGCACCGGGCACGCCCGCAGCTTCACCTTCGGTGCTGGATTTTTCGCTATTTTGTTCGCTGCGCAATACAACTTGATTTTGCACGCGTGCTGGATTAAATAATTCTTCAGTACTTTCACTTTCTGAAAAATCCATGTCCGCATTCACGGTTGCCCTAATCTTGCCAACACCCATCATCGGCTCCAGTAAATGCTCAATACGCGAAACATAATCATCTTCAAGCTGGCGTGTATATTCATATTGCTTGGCGGTCATCGCAACCTTGTTATTATCGTTACCATCCGATAACAAACGACCACTTTGATCGACAACTGTCACCTGTTCCGTATTTAAATTTGGAATACTCGACGCTACCATATGGATAATAGCGTTGACCTGTCCTTGTTCAATATCACGCCCACCGTATAAAGTGAGTGCGACGGATGCGGTGGCTTTTTCCTGATTACGAACGAATACCGAACGTTTGGGAATGGCAAGATGCACACGCGCTGATTTAACATTGCGCATGGTACTGATGGTGCGAGCTAATTCAATTTCCATGGCATTGTGATAACGTGCCGATTCCATAAACTGACTGGTGCCAAAACTTTGTTCCTGTTGCAACATTTCCATACCCAGACCGGTGCCATGCGGCAAACCTTGCTCAGCCAGTTTTAAGCGCGCTTCATGCACACGCCCGGGTTCAACTTTAACAATGCCTGTAGCGGAATCGAGTTCGTATGGAATCGCCGCCTGTTGCAATGCCGCAACCACTTCGCTGGCATCACGCACATCCATACCGGAATACAACGGCGTGTAGTTGGGTTGTAACGCCCAGAAAAATACACCCACTCCCAATGCCACACTGGCGGCCAGGCCGATCATCAAGCCAACAATTTTTGGCAGATTGTGCATGATGGGATTTATTGTTCGTACTTCGGCCATTATTCAAACCTCATGTTGTAGGTGCGACACTGACGTTACACCGGCATATTCATAATTTCCTGATAGGCCGTCAGCAAACGGTTACGCACTTGCGTCATGGCCTGAAATGACACGTTCGCCTTTTCCATAGTTAGCATCATTTGCGCAAGACTGATAGTGCTGTCACCCCGTTCAAATGCATCGGCAACACGTGCTGATTCCCGCGATGTTTCATTTACAGCTTCGATAGAATTTTTTAATAAATTACCAAAATCAACTGTCTGCGCGGGCCTCACACCTTCTGGTGATGCGATCGAATTGACGCCCATTTTAGACTGCACTTCCATCACGCGCATTTGTGCTAGTAGTTTTTGTACATTCATGTCACTCATATTTTTACCCTCTTGCAGTGGCAAGGCGCGCAGGGCGCACCCTGTAAAATTTACACGGTGATGCCCGCATCACGCATACGCGCCAGCTTATAGCGCAAGGTGCGAGCACTAATGCCCAACTTGCTGGCAGCAACCTTTCGACTACCCTTCCCGGCACGCAAAGCTTGCAGTATCAGTTGCTGTTCCCGGCCTTTCAAATCATTGTTAAGCACAGAATTTTCTGCGTCGTCAGCGGGTGCTTCAGAAACATTGCCATCGAACATGGCTTCAGATGATATTTGAATACCGTCCTCGTCAATTTCATCACCGTTACGCAATATTAATGCGCGCTGCATAACATTATCCAGCTCACGCACATTACCCGGCCAACGATGGCTGACCAGTTTTTGCTGTGCCAATGCAGACAAGAGTAAATTCCCGTTGTAATGCCGTTTTAGCAACCGCTCTGCAACTGGAATAATGTCGCATACCCGTTCACGTAGAGGAGGAATATGTAGCGGGAAAACGCTTAAACGATAATACAGATCTTCACGGAAATTACCGTTGGCTACCTGCTCGCGCAAATTGCGATTACTGGTTGCCAATACACGCACGTCCAACGCTATGGTTTTACGGCTGCCCAAACGTTCTACTTCTTTTTCCTGTAATACGCGTAGTAATTTCGCTTGCAGGGCGGAATCCATTTCCGATATTTCATCCAGCAACAAGGTGCCGCCTTGTGCCTGTTCAAATTTACCGGCATGGGATTGCACGGCACCGGTAAATGCACCTTTTTCATAACCGAATAAAACGGCTTCCAGCATATTTTCCGGAATCGCCGCGCAGTTTATCGCCACGAAGACGCCTTCCGCACGTTTTGAACTATTGTGAATAAATCGTGCAAACACTTCTTTACCCACGCCGCTTTCACCACATAACAGTACCGTGGCATCACTTTGTGCAACACGTGCTGCCAAGTTGCGCAGCGCCTGCATTTTTTCATCGACTGCAACCAGTTCATACTGTGATGCATTGACTACCGGCAACTCCGGTAACAAACGCCTGACAACACTGAGTAATAATTCGGCATCAAAGGGTTTAACCATGTAATCGCTGGCGCCCGCGCGCATGGCATCAACGGCCTTTTCGATAGTGGCATAGGCGGTCATCATCACCACGGGTAACTCTTGCTGGCTATGACGAATGTTCTGCAATAATTCCAGGCCATCCATTGGCTGCATTTGCATATCACTTATAACCAAAGAAAATGTTTGTTCATTTAAACGCGCCATGGCCGCGTGGCCATGTTCGGCAACCGTTACGTCGTAACCTGCCAATACCAGCGTATCGTGCAGCGCATCACGTAACTGTGCATCATCTTCAACTATCAGCAACGTGTTATTAACGGCGTGATATGAATTATTGGCGAGATTGTTCATCGTTAACTCCGCTAGCTATTTCGACCGTCAGCTTCACATCCGGCCCACTGGGAATGAATTGCTCGCCCT
>JANOOU010000186.1:0-3836 GCA_031421475.1 Gammaproteobacteria bacterium
CCACTGTAAAAGCCGTGCGCATCACAATGCGCGCACGCTCTATTTTAGAGTAACCAACCGTGAGCGTGAGGAAAATCGGTATCGCCGCAAACGGATCGAGAATTACAAACAAGGCTGTAAAAAATCGAACGTACTCATTCCAGAATTCCATAATATTCTCTTTTATTTTAATCGTTGATGACACTTGTTATGACGGAGAAGAATTTGAAATCAGGTTAACCTAGCGCATCCGTCGATACATTTTGGTGAATGCGCTACGCTTATCCACCCTACGCTTTCGCATTTAATTTATTGGCAATTATATGCAAGCCTCACTTTCCGTTCAGTAAGGCCTGCAACTCCGGTATACAGGAACCACAGTTAGTGCCCGCTTTTATTTTTTTGCCAAAATCCGCCACGGTTTCTACCTCGCCACTGGCAATGAGTTTTAGCAGACTATTACGGCCCACTCCAAAACAGGCACAAACCACCGCCCCCACATCCTCACCTCTATCACCGGGACGGCCCGATAATAAAAACGCCTTATCCTGCTCTGATAATTGTTCTTTAGCGAATAATTTCATCAACCAATCACGATTGGGTAATTGATGATCGGGGCCGATAAAAATACAACTCTCCAGCTGGCCACCGAGTATTCTGCCCGCCCGGTAACGTTGTGTGGCGCGATCAAAATATTCCATCCATGCTACATCATTCTGTTTCGAGCATAACAACTCCCGCGCATGCGCCGCCCAGTTACCGGGCAGTTCATCGCCCGCCAGTTCATAACGCCACAAGCCTTCACCCAGGCTCATGCTCCAGTAACCTTTGAGCGACATTTGAAAACGTCGGCGTGAAAGCAAAAAACCATACCATGCCGGCTTGCAGGGTTGCACCTGCACCGGCGTGTGTTTGAATTCCGGTTGGCCGGAGTACGGATCGCGATCGGGATTCACTACCGCACCCACACACGCCGCGCTGGCAAATTGATTATTCCAGTGCATCGGCATAAACACCATGCCCGGTTTCATATCATCACTCACACTGGCGCGCACCACCGCCTCGCCCCAGCGGCTGCTGACTTTGACCAATTCGCCATCGCTCACCGCACAACGTGTTGCATCCTGCGCATGTATTTGTAAATAGGGCTCCGGTGCATGCGCTGATAAACGTGGTGAACGACCAGTGCGTGTCATGGTATGCCATTGATCACGCACCCGACCTGTGTTCAATATAAAAGGAAACGCTGCATCAGGCGCGTTGGCGGGTGGTGCAGGTGTTATCGCTATAAATTGCGCCTTGCCATTAACGGTAAAAAATTTGCCGTCTTCAAACAAACGTTTTGTGCCTGCGGGATGCGCGGCATTCACCGGCCACTGCACCGGTAACATCGTTTGATAGGACACGGCATCCATCGCGCCCAGTGCTGAAATATCCAGATCGCGCGTGCCATTATTTTGGTAACCGGTTAAAGCAGCGTACTCTGCAAAAATTTCATGTGCGGAGGTGTAATTAAATGCAGCAGGCCAATGCATTTTTTTCGACATGCGTTTCGCCACTTCGCACACCATCCACCAATCCGGCTTGCTCTCACCCGGCGCATCACGAAACGCACGTTGCCGTGAAATACGCCGCTCCGAATTGGTGACACTGCCATCACGCTCACCCCAGGTGGACGCTGGCAATAAAACCTGTGCAAAAGCGGTGGTATCGGTGGCACTCACACAATCCGACACAACCACAAGCTCGCATTTTTCCAGCGCCTGACGCACGCGATTGTTATCCGGCATACTCACCGCCGGGTTGGTGCCGATAATCCACAGTGCTTTAACCTTGCCCGCCAGTACCGCTTCAAATAATTCCACCGCTTTATAACCGGGCTGTTCCGCCATCACGGGTGATTGCCAAAAATCTTGCACTAATTGCCGATGTTCTGCATTCGCCAAATCCATATGCGCGGCCAGTTGATTCGCCAGGCCACCCACTTCACGTCCACCCATGGCATTGGGTTGGCCAGTGAGTGAAAACGGCCCCATGCCGGGACGGCCAATACGCCCACTCAATAAATGACAGTTAATAATGCTGTTAACTTTATCGGTACCGCTGCTGGATTGATTCACACCTTGTGAATACAGGGTGATCACTTTTTCTTTACGTGCAAACAATTCATAAAATGCAGCGACTTGTTGCAATGTTAAATCACAATTTGCTGCAACTTGCTCAATACTGCCGGCGGTTGCCTGCGCTACCGCTAAAGCGGCGGCTAAACCTTCCGTACAATTTTCCACAAACCAACGATTAATTTCGCCCTGCTGCTGCAAATACACCAGCAAGCCATTAAACAATACCGCATCCGCACCGGAACGAATCGCCAAATGCATATCGGCTATTTCACAAGTTGCTGTGCGCCGTGGATCAATCACCACGATTTGTAATCCAGGATTATCGAGTTTCGCTTTTTTGATACGCTGATAAATAACCGGATGACACCAAGCCGTGTTAGAACCGGTTATCACAATTAAATTCGTGCGTTCCAGATCCTCATAATTACAGGGCACGGTGTCACTGCCGAAAGCGCGTTTTTGCGCGGCCACCACCGACGACATACACAAGCGCGAATTGGTATCAATATTGGCGCTGCCAATAAAACCCTTCATCAACTTGTTGGCCACATAATAATCTTCCGTCAATAACTGGCCCGACACATAAAATGCAACCGCATCCGGGCCGTGCTGCTTGATCACCTTTACAAATTCGTCGGCCACGGTATCCAGCGCCTGTGCCCAGCTCACCTGCTGGCCACGCACCACGGGATGCAACGCACGGCCATCCAACGCCAGCGTTTCACCCAGAGCCGCGCCTTTTGAACATAAACGCCCCAAATTCGCCGGGTGCTCCGGCGTGCCACGCACGACCGCTGTGCAAGTTTGCGCATCGTACCTCACGCTTACACCACAACCGACGCCACAATAGGGACAGGTGGTGAGAATTTCATTACTCATAGGAACGCCATTTTGTTATTGATCCAGCCTGTTGAACTGACGATTAAGAATTGCCCTTAAGAATTGCATTGGAAGCAGAGCAACACACCGGGTAATTAAGTGAACCCCAGCAAAGCCGGAGAAAGCTTATCTCTATTATCGATCCGGCCTAGTGAAATTTGAAGTTTTTCCTACGATGTATAAACACGACTGAATGCGCAGTTGTAGATCCGACAAAATCGCCCGGAGCGATTTTGAATGCCAGCCCCAAAGGGGAAGACATAGGGATATGCCTTCCCCTATGGGCTCGCTGCGCTCATTCAAATTCGCTCCGGGCGAATTTGTCGCACCTACAGGCAATTTTATGTCATGGCTGTGGCCTGGATAATTCAAACATTACCATGCCGGATCAATAATGAGTCCCCCGGCAAAGCCGGGGATTACCTTATTTATTGATACTCGGCGCTTTATAGTCAAAATCAACAATCAGGCGATTTAATCGGCGTTTTCTTAAGTCCTGCGGCACCTAACATGGTACGTCCCCGAATTGATGTGGTCTCAAAGCATCGCCAACACTAAAATTTCACTGTGGTAGTTCGGCAAGGTTGCGCTCAACAGTCTGGACGTAGGGCTCATACCTTCCGGGCGCCTTGATAACAAAGCGGCGATAAATATCTAATGCCTCCTCGTACGCCTTGCGCGCCTCGGTCATGCGCTGTTCATCGCGGTGCAGAACACCCAGGTTGTTGAGTGTCAGGGCGACATAAGGCAGGTAGACGTCGGGGTTCTTTTTCGCCAACTCGCGGAAGATGCCCAGCGCCTCCTCGTACGCCTTGCGCGCCTCGGTCATGCGGTTCTCATCACTGTACAGGTTAC
>JANOOU010000187.1:0-2767 GCA_031421475.1 Gammaproteobacteria bacterium
ACTTCGTTTAATTCCTGCTTTTTCTTTTCAATGTCGGTAAGGCGGCTTAATGAACTTAAGGCGGTATTAAAAGTGGATATATTGGTAGTAAAGCCGCGTAATAGCTGCTCTACAATCAATTCCATAGTTTGATATACAGTGCTATTTTTGTCTTCTATGCCAATGCCTATGTGTGCAATGGTGTCAAGTACATGCCGTGCGGGGTGCTTCGGGTTATAAAAAAACTTTAGATCAAGCAATGCAATTTTGATAATGGGAATTTGCATACGCAACAATAGTGATTTAATGGCATAGGTGATGTTGGCATCGCGTAAAAAAGCACCGAAAATCATTTCTACGAAATCAATGGTGCGACCATCAATTTGATTAACCGATTTAATCAGAATAGCGCCGCCCTGACTGGCCATCTGATTGAGTAATGTGGACTTAAAGGTATTGGTGTTGATGTTTACAGACTGACCTTGTTTAAATTCAGGTCTGTAACCCAGTTGCATTTTTGAGAGGGCGCTTACGACGTCATCACGAGCAAAGAATTTTTGGCTGCGCGCAACGGATGCCGTAGTGCGTTTAGTGTCGTCATCTTGTTTGTTAATAAAATCCCCGACCAGTTTTGACATGTAATCAGGATTTGTAAGTAGTCCGTCACGGTTAGTTCCATCATGGGAAAATATGTCGTTACTCATGCAGTTTTCCTGTGTACAGGCGGCTTGGCCTGGGGTATTTGTTGGCACGCACTGGGCGTCAGAAATCCGTGTTTCATTCTACATTTTCACTAGTCAAGTGCCCGGATTAGCTTCACCGGCCCTCTGTCTGGAGATTGAGCAGTGGGTCGAGGTTCGACATATAGGGCGTTATTCAATTTAGCGTCACTCAGCAGCAACATGAGTGCTTTAGTGCGCATCTTTCGCAGGGTAGTTCAATCTGCTGCGTATGCTTTTGACATTTGTCCCCAAGGAGCTGGAGGGTATAGCGTAGAAAGATACTAATACTCCATTCACTGATGTTGTGTGAGACCCATCACAATACAGTGACTAAAAATGTCACTTTCTGACAAAATTGACATTTCTAAGGAAATCAGTGAATTGTTAGAAAAAAAGGAAGTTATTGTAATGAACAGGGTGGTGGTTAAACTCTAGGGCAGATAATATCCAGTACGTCTCCAGCCTGTTCCCATGCCTTATCCATCACTTCGGGCAATATTGTCAGATCTATGCCTGTGACTTTTAATGTTTCGGGTTCAAACCCGGCGTTGTTATCCAGTAGGTGTTTGTCAATTTTACTGTCGCTGCCAATTGCATTCACGACACAGTCGGCGATATGTACCAAAGAGGCTTCCATGGTGTATTTTTTGGCACGTAGCGGGTGGTGGTGGTGGGTTACAACGGCTTTTAGTGTGTCGGCGAGTTGCCAGGCATCTATCAGAGCGCCGCCGACATCTGCATGGGTGTAACCGATGATTTCCTGTTCAGCGCGAAATACCAGGCCGTCACTTTCACTGGCCTTTAGAAGTACTTGCTGGGATAGCTCGGTTTCCTTGTGGTACAGCACCAGTTTTCCAATATCGTGTAGTAGGCCAGCTACAAACAGGCGCTCTCCGTGCAGGATGTTACATTGTCGTGAAAGCAGTCTTGCAACTATGCCGGTATGCACACTGTGTCGCCAGAACAAATCTATATCGACAAGTTGATTGGGCATGCGTTTGAAAACATCTACTGCAGATGTAGCGAGAATTAAATTGCGTAAATCCTGTTCGCCAATGACCGATACGGCACGGCTTACTAATTCTACTTTTACAGCCAGTGCATAGTATGCGCTGTTAACGATCCGTAAAATACGCGCCGTGAGCGCAGGGTCGTGACTGATGACATCGCCAAGCTGTTTGGCATCATGCTTGGGGTCCTCCATTACCTGATTAACACGAATAAAAATTTCAGGTAATGAGACTAGTTTGATAACGCCTTTAACCAGTTCTTCCGGACGTTTCGTCATATTCATTTCTTCCTGGTAATGGCGGGTTACCTCATGCCAGTGCGGCTTTCATAAACTCGGGTAAGACCTTGCTCGCCTGGTGTACTTCATGATTGTAGTACTGGGTGCTGAATAGTTTTGTATTTCTGGCGGTTGGAATTTTCCCGTCTTTGCAGGCCATTGTGCATGACCACCAGCCACTGGGATAAACACATTGTGGAAACAGCAATGTCTGGGCGTCGTTGAAGCCAGCGGCTCGCAAGTTTTGATGCATGGATTTGATGATGGTTTGGCTGTGATACAAGGGCGATTCACTTTGTTGAACAAATAGTCCGCCTTTGCCTAGAATGCGTTTGCAGTTGCTAAAAAATTCTTTTGTAAACAATACTTCGCCTGGCCCGACAGGGTCTGTGCTATCGACAATAATTACATCATAGTAGCCATCGGCGGCGTTGCGTACCCAGGCAATGCCGTCATCAAAACGTAATTCTGCACGGTTGTCGTTATTGCTTTGGCATAATTCAGGAAAAAACTGTTCTGATAAACGTGTGACTTGTTCATCTATGTCTACTTGTGTAGCGGTTTGTACTTGTGAATGTTTCAAAACCTCTCGCAAGGTACCGCAATCACCGCCACCGATGATTAATATACGTTTGGGATCCGGGTGTGTGAACATAACGGGATGCGACAACATTTCGTGGTAGATAAAATTGTCACGGCTAGTGAGCATGATGCAGCCATCAATAACCATGAGTTTGCCGAAGGTTTCGGTGTCGTAAATCTCGATTTTTTGGTAGGG
>JANOOU010000188.1:0-2344 GCA_031421475.1 Gammaproteobacteria bacterium
ATCAGTTACTACCCATATCATCATGCAAAACGTATCTATACCCGCGACATTGACAGTGAGGGAGATGCCCTGGCATTACGCATTGCTTCACAATTAACCCGACTAATGGATGGAAGTTTTGATATTCAATATCCGAATGCCAATGTGCCCACTATCATACTTACTTTCTACTGGAAGCCCGATGAGCTGGCGCCCGTCAAAAAACTGGCCCGATTTGATGATCGCACTGTGCTCATTTATGAAGCCGATGATACACACCGCCGCATACTGGAAGATTATTGTTCGCAGCTACATATCAAAACCTATGTTACAGATGGTGCCGATAATTTAATTGCCCACTTACTCTGGAGCGAAAACAAAAACGCACATTTCGATGCCATTATTCTTTGCGACAGAATAAGCCGCAGCCTCACACACGATCTTGTATATCGTATTCGCAATGAAACTCAGTGCCAGGCACCCATACTCTACGCGACCTACACCAGCGGCATTAATCTTGTTGAGCCCGAATTGCTGCGTGTTATTTCGGCTACGCTCACCAAGCCCATATCGCTGGAACAATTGGCGGCGTCACTACAACATTTGTTTCTTGATGAGGTCATACAACCTGCTGTAATCGCGCAATTACCACGACGTATACTGCTGGCAGAAGACAACGAAATAAACGCCAGCATTATCTATTCACACCTGACAGACCTGGGCCACAGTGTTGATATAACAACCGATGGCAACACCGCGCTATCTGCCATGCACCAACATCATTACGATATTGTTTTTATGGACATACACATGCCCAATATGGATGGCATAGAAGCCACGCAACGCTGGCGCAGACTTGAAACGCGACAGCCGCCACTGCCGATAATTGCCATCACAGCCAAGGCAACTACCGAAGTCAAAAAAAAATGTATGCAGGCGGGCATGAACAGCTTCCTTACCAAACCTATTAGCGCGCAGCAACTGAGCGAAGCCATGCATACATTTGCGGGTTAACCAGAGCTCTCACCATGGCGCATCCTTCAATCGCTGACTCACGCAAAAACTAAACGGTGCTATCAATTTACAGGCTGGATGCGCTACGCTAGTCCGCCTTGCACTCATGCAAATATTTCCATACTCATGCAAATTTATCTGGTTGGCGGCGCGGTCCGCGATGCACTACTGAATTACCCGGTAAAAGAAAATGACTGGGTAGTCGTGGGCGCCACAGTACAACACATGCTCGATCAGGGTTACACGCAAGTAGGAAAAGACTTTCCGGTTTTTCTGCACCCAAAATCCAAAGAAGAGTACGCACTGGCACGCACCGAACGTAAAACCGCGCCCGGCTACACTGGCTTTGTCGTGCAGGCATCTGCGGATATCACACTAGAAGATGATCTGGGCCGCCGTGATCTCACCATCAACGCCATAGCACGCGACGAGCACGGCCAACTTGTTGACCCTTACAGCGGACAACAGGATCTAAAAAACAAAGTATTACGCCATGTATCCCCCGCATTTTGTGAAGACCCGGTGCGTATTTTACGTGTGGCGCGATTTGCGGCGCGCTACCACCATTTGGGATTTGCAGTGGCCAATGAAACCTTGTTGCTTATGCAATCCATGGTTAAACAGGGCGAGGTTGATGCTTTGGTAGCTGAACGTGTCTGGCAGGAAATGTTTAAGGCACTCAATGAGAAAAATCCGGAAATATTTATTCAAACATTACGCGATTGCGGTGCGCTGCAAAAACTATTACCAGAAATCGATTGTTTGTTTGGCGTGCCCCAACCGGAAAAATATCATCCTGAAATCGACACTGGCGTGCATACACTTATGGTGCTGCAACAAGCCTGCTTAATAAGCAATGATGCCGCAACCCGTTTTGCAGCATTGTGCCATGACCTGGGCAAGGGCATTACACCTAAGGATAAATGGCCAGCACACCATGGCCACGAAGACGGCGGTGTGCCACTGGTAGAAAAATTATGTGATCGATTGCGTATACCCAATGATTTTCGTGATCTGGCTATTATCACAGCACGATTTCATTTGCACTATCACCGCGCCTACGAGCTCAGGGCCGATACATTACTTAAGCTCATCGAGCAAACCGACGCACTGCGCAAACCGCAACGCTTCGAAAATTTTTTAATTGCCTGTATGGCCGACACCCGGGGCCGGCCTGGATTTGAGCAAGAGCCTTGTACGCAAACTGCCTATTTTCTCAATATTGTAAATGCAGTGCGTGCTATAAATATCGAGGATTTAAAAGCGCAACAACTGACAGGCAAGGTGATGGCGGAGGCAATAGCTAAAAAACGACTGGACGCGATCAAAGCTTTGGTGAAGCAGCATGGCT
>JANOOU010000189.1:0-4815 GCA_031421475.1 Gammaproteobacteria bacterium
AGCATGGTGCTGGAAGTGGGTTATGACGATTGGCTGAAAGATCAAAGTGCTGATTTAAAAACCGCCGAGCGCAAAATGGAAAATGTCATGGAGCTACTCGACTGGTTGCGCAAACTGGAACAGGAAGAAAAAGGCGACACGCTGGGCGAGCTGGTGGCGCATATTGCACTGATAGATATTCTGGAACGCAACAACGAAGAAAAATCACCCGATGCCGTGCATTTGATGACACTGCATGCGGCCAAGGGTCTGGAATTTCCGTATGTATATTTAGTGGGCGTTGAAGAAGAAACCTTGCCACATCGCACCAGCATCATGGAAGACAATATCGAAGAAGAACGGCGACTGGCGTATGTGGGCATTACACGCGCGCAAAAACTACTCACCATTACCCATGCCAGCAAACGTCGCCGTTATGGTGAAGACATGGACTGCGAACCCAGCCGCTTTTTAAATGAATTACCGGAACAACATATTGAACGCAGCGGTGGCGGCCAAAAACTCGACCCGGAAGTGAGCAAGGCACGCGGGCGGGCACATTTGGCGGCGCTGAAGGATTTATTGGGTTGATCATTAAATGAAGTATAAATAATAGAGAGCAATCATCACCCATGCTTATATGCTCTATCTGGCACACAAAACTAGACCATGCCGCATAGCTACTAATTCCAAACAAAGGATGTTTATGAAAAAAATAATTGTGTTAATAACAATATCAATGTCCATATCAACGGGATGCAGTATATTCAATTACAAACCTAATATTACCGACACTCAGAAGAGCAATGCCGAAAGGATTAGCTATTTGAATTCATTGCCTTGCTGTATATCGCCAGAAAACATGGTCAAAGAGCCGCTAACTAGCAATACAACTAATTTCACCATGGAAGAAAATAAGTTTGCATCAAATTTCAATAACTTCAAAAGCCACTATAAGCTTTTTAGTTTATCTGAATTACCCAATAAATCATACTACCAGCTAATTACATACACTCAAGAAGCCGATAACACCCCTACTTTATTATTCCTGCCCGAAATCTATCTTCTTGATAGTGATTTTCAAATTTTAGGAAAGTCAAACTTTAATAAAATTGAGTATGAAAGATGGTCTATTAGAGGCAGTACTAATTTTAAATATTATTTTAGAATTGACAAAAATACGCTTCCTAATCAGGACTACGTGCTAATAATTTCAAGTCCAGTGCCATATGGAGAGAAAGCATCATACTCAAGAAGCTATAACTCCTCATACACTAATATGATAGGGAATCAGGCATATACAATAACTGAACCAAAAACAGACTCTATAAACTTTCAAACATCGCCATCAGGAGTGATAACCATAGAAAGCCTTGGCTTTATGGGAAAACCGCTGTCGGATAGTGCTTACATATTTTAGTGCGAATTAGAAAAAATCTGTGTGGTGATAGTGTCAAGTCTCACAATTAGCACGTTATAAATCATGATCCATGGCAAATGCAAAACTCGATTATAAATCTCCGATTTAAACTCTATGCCTCTGCGTATTTGTTTTTTTATAATTTCCATGCACTGCACAATAACGAGAGCACACAACCCTAACAGCACGTCATTCCGCCAGGGACTGGCGGAATCCAGATTGCAGGATGCTTCGGAGAAATTGCCTTCCGTGGCACCTGGATCCCGGCACAGCGTTGTAGTAACGTAAGGCGTGCTGAGGAACGAAGCGCACCCTACATATCTAAAGCCCAGCCCGAATTATGTTTGTAACAAATATCATTTTTTCATTTGCGTGATGTACATGGATGTGCGAATGGCGCGAACGCAGGATGCGCACGACTGTATGGATGCAGGAGGTAGAGCAACACAGGGAGCAGTTGCCGAGGAGCGGCGCATTTGCGTTTTCTTTTAAATACTATCCGCAGAAACACAAAAGTCACAGAGTAAATAACTCTGTGACTTTTGCGCCTCTATAGCAAGTTGGTTGTTAATATATCGAAAATATTAATAACTAGGGAAACGCTGGAATATGCGGTTCTGTCCCGCCCATTACGACGGCAGGGTGATGACCGCTAATCAGCTCCTCAATTTCTTCTACACGATCTTTGGGTACATCGACCATCATCAAAAAATTTCCGGCTTCAAGTGATTTTTCAAACTGTTTAATCTGGGTATTGAATACACCCAAACCAATCATGCCGGATACCCAGGCACCAATGCCGGCACCCGCAAGCCCAGCACCCAGAATTGCGCCACCGCCGAGCGCAATGCCAATTGGCGGAAAAGCCGTGGCTGCAACACCTGCTAAAATCCCGGTGGCACCGCCTACTGCCAATCCGCGTTCAACCGCAGGAATAAAATCCGTTTTTTGAAATAAATTCGCTTCAGGTAAATCAGTTATCTGCGCACCTTCTTTGGCAACAACGTGGATATGATGATCATCAACGCGCTTTAGCAGCAGTTCGTCCACTATCATTTCAGCTGTGTCGTGATCGGGAAGTACAAAGTAGAGTCGTCTCATCGCTATCTCCTGTTATCAGTCAATAATGATTGAGTCGTTTCGCCAATAGATAAAGATTGGGATATTTATGGCAGGAACGGCTTAACACCGAGATTTAATCATAGTGCGCATAGTGGTTACTTATCAAGCAAAAATTGTAATTTTGATTTAAGCAATAAACTTGCCGACATAACCACACAACTAACGCAGCCACTCACTCCGTATTGGATCAACACATGATTTAGCCTGCCAATACAAGTATGTAGGCACATCTTTGAAACAATGATTCAGAGTGCGCACCTGCTATTATCAACTCCAGCTCAATGCACCACCGGTCTGATACTCCGTAACTCGCGTTTCAAAAAAGTTTTTTTCCTTGCGCAAATTCGCCTGCTCATCTAGCCAGTTCAAAGTGTTTTTAGCGCCTGGAAAAGGCAGTTCAATGTGCAATTGTTGTGCGCGCCGGTTGGCAATAAAGCGAAACTGTTCAATATGATCTTCAGCCTTATAACCCAATATCGGATCACGCAAAATATAATGTGCATACTGACTTTCCGCCGCCTCGGCTTCGTCCCACATTAAACGCAATGCCTTGTCATCCAGCTTCACATTATTTTCGCGAATAATTTGTTTAACGGTTCGAATACCAAAGGCACAATGTAATACTTCGTCACGCATTATATATTGCAGTTGCTCTGCCGTTCCCGTCATCAAACCCCGTCGCTGCAAAGCGAATATCGGGCTGAAGCCATTGTAAAACCAGCAACCTTCAAAAACCGCTGCAAAAAATATATATGACATAACAAACGTTTCCAGATCGTCCTTGTTGGTTAAATCCAGATCCTTGCGCATCACCGCATTCAGCCGAGTGTTGGCCAGCTGTATTTTTCCGTTGATCGCCGGCACAACTCTATATCGATTATAAATTTCACCCTGATCAAGCCCGATAGTTTCTATGCAGTGCTGATAAGCCCAGGTATGCAAGGCTTCTTCATAGACCTGGCGTGCCTGATAAATCTGTAACTCCGGGGCGGTCATTTTTTCCATCACCGCCAGGCCAATATTGCGCATCGCCAGAATATCGGATGTTGTTAAATAGGACAGCACATTGCTATACACATGTTTTTCTTCCAGTGTCAGCCGGTATTGATAGTCATGCACATCCTTTGACATATTAATATCCAGCGGTGTCCAGTGATTGCGATTGGCATTTAAAAAGAATTCCCAGGCCCAGGGATATTTGAATGGCGCCAGCTGATTTATATCTGTCAGGCCGTTAACGACTCGTTTATCTTCAGCACGTACCGGTTCGTAAGCAGCGTGTGTCACCATCGCATTGGCTTTTACGGTGTTTTCCGGAGCCTGGCTGTTAATGGTTATAACACGCTCTTCAATCGTGTCATATGTGCTGTGATCTGGCGCTTTTTGATATGTCAAATTAGATGCCGCGATCGGATCTTCCCAACTCAAAACGGTATTCATATTCCGTGCACTCCTGAAATATTATTGGCAGGCTTCACAATCTGGATTAAGAATTGAGCAAACATCAGGCGAACTCAACAGATCCTGCGATGTAGAAGCCGATGTTGCAGATTTTTCCATCTGTGTCGCACCCAGAGTTCTTAAGTAGTAGGTGGTTTTTAATCCCCGAATCCATGCCAGTTTATATAATTGATCCAGCTTTTTACCGGATGGCTCCGCCATGTACAGATTCAGGCTTTGCGCCTGATCGATCCATTTTTGCCGACGCGCAGCGGCTTCAATTAACCAGCGTGAATCGATTTCAAACGCAGTGGCAAATAAGGTTTTTATGGAATCGGGTACGCGGTTCATCGACAACACCGAACCATCGTAATACTTGAGATCATTTACCATCACGTCATCCCACAAATCATGCGCTTTTAAAACGCGCACCAGATAAGGGTTCACCACTACAAATTCACCTGATAAATTCGATTTAACATAAAAGTTTTGATAGGTTGGCTCGATCGACTGACTGACACCGCAGATATTCGATATGGTGGCTGTGGGTGCAATCGCCAGACAATTACTATTGCGCATACCGCGTTGCAGAATTTTTTGGCGCAAACTATCCCAATCCAGTTTGCTGCTGGTATCGCACTGCAAATAGTTGCCACGCTCTTCCATTAATTTTGCAACCGAATCCAGAGGCAATACGCCCTGGCTCCATAATGATCCTTCATAACTGCTGTAACGCCCGCGTTCCACTGCCAGCTCCGACGATGCCTGAATAGCAAAATAACTCACGGCTTCCATAGTGCTGTCGGCGAAGTCCACTGCCTGCTGGCTGCTGTACGCCATATTGACTTTATACA
>JANOOU010000190.1:0-2530 GCA_031421475.1 Gammaproteobacteria bacterium
GGTCGAATAATAACGAATGAATATATGGTGAAGTGGTATTTATTCTGGGATGCGTTAACGCGCAACCGTACGGATGGTGCCTTGATACGATTAACTACGCTGGTTGACAAGAATGATAGTCTCGAAGAGGCCGATAAGCGCCTATTAGATTTTGCTGCCAAGATCAGTCCTATTATTACTGAATATGTTCCGGATTGATTAAAACCAGATGTTGTATTTGTTTACGTTTATTGTCTCGCTGGTCATCAGCATGTTGCTGGTACCACCCTTGATTCGTTTGGCTCCATTAATTGGGGCCATCGATTTGCCGGATGCACGCAAAGTGCATACTCTGGCCATTCCGCGTATTGGCGGTATTGCCATGATTATGGGCGTCATCGTACCGGTGCTGTTCTGGTTACCACTGGATCAAAAACATATTTCATTGTTACTGGCTTTTTCGGTATTACTATTTTTTGGTCTTTGGGATGATCGTTCCAATTTACATTACCGTATTAAATTTCTGGGACAATTACTTGCCGTTATTATTATGGTAGTGGGTGGTGATGTTGTTATTCGAAACATGCCATTTTTAGATCAGCCATTACCTGACTTTATTGCTATTCCTTTTACCGTTTTTGCGCTGGTGGGCATTACAAATGCAATAAATCTTTCCGATGGGCTGGATGGGCTGGCGGGGGGTACAACATTATTATCATTTTGTATGATTGCCTTCATGGGCTTTCAATCGGGTAATTCCGATTTGGTCATATTATGCATGGCGGTTGCTGGTGCGATTATGGGATTTCTGCGTCATAACACTTATCCTGCGCGTGTATTTATGGGCGATACAGGTAGTCAGTTTCTGGGTTTTAGTGCCGGTGTATTCGTTATCATTTTGTCGCAGACGGTTAATCTGGCGATGAGCCCGGTTATACCATTATTATTACTGGGTTTGCCGATACTGGATACTTTTGCTGTAATGGCGCAGCGCATTTACGAAAAACGGTCACCCTTTTCGCCAGATAAAAATCATATTCATCACAAACTATTGAACCTGGGGTTTGATCACTACGAAGCCGTGTTGGTGATTTATGTTGTGCAGTGCATTTTTGTCGCATTGGCATTTATTCTGCGCTATGAATCAGATGCACTAATACTCACGTTTTATATAGTGTTCAGTTCTCTTTCTTTATATTTGTTTCATCGCGCAACCAAAACAGGCTGGAAAATACATACCAATACAACAAAGGATTCTCGTTTAAGACAGTGGATTAAATGGTTGAGTGGTACAGGTTTGCTGGAGCGGGTGCCCACCTTGCTGCTGAAGACGGGCATACCTTTATTTATGCTGTACGCCATATTCGTCCCGCCTCAAATCGATCACGATATTGCGGTACTGGCACTCGTTCTTCTGGTGTTGTTTATGTCATTAATGGCTTTTTCTTCAGTAATCACCATGGTTGAAAAGGCTGTTGTATATGTTCTATGTGTGCTATCCGTTTATTTTCTCGAATCGAATATTGATTCAGTATCGGAATATACTGATATTATAAATGTATATTTTGTCATGCTCGCTGTGGCTTTTGCTATTAAGGTGAGGTTTTCTGCCACGAGAACTTTCCAAATCACACCGCTGGATTTTTTGGTGGTATTGCTTGTCTTGCTCGTGCCCAATCTGCCAGAATTCTCGGGCAGTGATTTGCCACTGGGTGAGTCGGCATTCAAGCTTATTGTTCTGTTTTATACCAGTGAGGCCGTGTTGAATATTGTCATCCGGAAACAGGATGTGTTTAGACTGGGTGTGATAGCGTCGCTGGCGTTAATTGCGGTACGTGGGTTGCTTTAGAGCGTATACCTCAGAACTTCCCTGGGGGAATCAGTAGCGACACTGTGCTGCCCGCATTCTCATGGCTGTTGTTTTAATGGATATCAGGGAATGGGATTTTCATCACTGCATCAAGCCGGATTTAAGGTAATCTTTGCAGAATTATTATGTGAAAATTTAGACTGCTGCAATCAAGGTATTTAACCTGCAACAAAAATACATAAGATATGTTGCTAATTTATCGGATAGTAACGGGTTATATTCAAAACAAATACAGAAACTTTGGGGGAATAATGATAAACAGTACAAAAATGAAAATTCTGGCAGTGAGTCTGGCGCTCATTTTATCAGCCTGTGGCGGAGCTGAAGAACGTAAAGCCAAATATATGGAAAAAGGTAAAGATTATCTGGCAGATAAAAATCTTGAAAAAGCAAAAATAGAATTTAAAAATGTCATGCAAATTGATCCTAAATTTGCGGAAGCTTTTTATTACATGGGACAAGTTGAGGAGCAGAATCGAGATTTACAAAAGGCGGCAGGTAATTATCAACAAGCACTGCAGCTCGACCCTGGCTATATAGACGCAAAAGTGAAACTTGCCCGTATTTACACAATTGTAGGTACTGTAGAGTATGTTAATAACGCAAAAAGCTTGTTGCAGGAAGTGTTCGCCAAGCAACCCGACCATGCAGAGGCTGTACTGGTTGATGCAACGATTGATT
>JANOOU010000191.1:0-3281 GCA_031421475.1 Gammaproteobacteria bacterium
AAGGCAGCAAGATCACTAACAACTAGTTGTGAAGTATGGCGAAATCAGAGCTAGACAAATCAGGCGGTGCTTTTACAGCAAATCAGATTTTACCAGGTGAAATCATAATTGGCTTGCTGATTGCTATTGATAACGAAAACAGACCCCTGGTTGATTTTGCAGACAATCTAACCGCCTCACCTCTGCCTGCTCTCACAACCGTAGACATTCACAAAAAACATATTGGGAGACAAGTAGCACTATTGTTTGCCAAGGGTAATCCGCAAGCACCGGTGATTATGGGTTTGATACACAGCCCGCTTGATGTAATGTTGGAAAATCATGTGCAGAACACCCATTCAGAAAATGCGCCAGTGACAGAAATTGTGTTACCCACGCCGTCCATTTCAGGTGACTTGAAAGTGGATGGCAAGAGAATTGTTATTGAAGCGGCCGACGAAATAGAACTGAAATGCGGCGCATCCAGCATTGTATTAACCAAGGCAGGAAAAATTCTGATTCGCGGTCAATATCTACTCAGTCATTCCAGTGGCGTTAATCGCATTAGGGGTGGTTCGGTTCAGGTTAACTAGTGGGTCGATCAAGGTAAGCGAACTTTTCATGTTGCAATTAAAAAATAATTCACCTTTTGCAGCCACCATAGCCTTGTTTCCAAATGAGCAGGGGGTTGATACTCTGTATCTTATCGTTAAAGCCAGTTTTAATATTGGCAGTCAGTGGACGTTGCTTGATATGCAGCTGCCACCTGTTGCAGCGGATATTTATTGGACTGAACCTGGAAAATCCAGTCTTAAAGCGGCATCGGATTTTCATTTAGGCAAACCGGCTACCGATATTATTATTACTGGCCATGCAAGTGCACCGGAAGGAAAGCAGGCTAAACAACTGGATGTGAGTGCCCGTATTGGTCAGGTGCATAAAACGATTCGGGTATATGGTGATCGCACATGGCAGCATGGCCAAATTACTGAACCCAAACTTTTTCAAAGTATGCCACTGGTTTATGAAAAAGCTTTTGGTGGTGTTCACGAAGAGAATGGCAATATTATTTCTGGTGAACTTCGTAATCCTGTGGGTATTGGTTATGCAGGCAAGCGATCAGAGCAAGACATGCATGGTATGCCGCTACCTAATCTGGAAAATCCGGCTCAATTAATTCAAAAATTTACAGACCAGCCTGACCCCGTTTGTTTTGGCTATGTAGCACCTTCCTGGCGGCCACGGGCAAATTATGCGGGTACCTATGATGATGCCTGGCAGAAAAACCGCGCACCGTATTTGCCGGATGATTTTGATAAACGCTTTTTTAATATGGCGCATCCCGATTTAATTTATCCGGGCTTTATTAAAGGTGGCGAGCCGGTACATATAACAGGCATGCACCCAAAAGGTGATCTGCAATTTACTATTCCGCAGGTTAAGCTGGCATCAAAAATATCTGTTAGAAAAAGAATAGAATCACCGCAGTTCGATTTGGAGACACTCATTATCGAGCCCTCGCAGTTGCAGTTATCCATGGTATGGAAAGCCGCCATAACCTGCGACAAAAAAATGTTAAAAATAAGTGATATCACGATCAATCTGTCACGTTAGAGGTTATTTATGGCACAAACAACATTCTCAAATTCACGAGGCATCGCGCATAAAGGCAGCGGTGGCCTGAGCACGGTTTTCCCCGATGTGTGCAAAACTCCTGTGGGTCCAGCCGTCGTACCCATTCCGTATCCGAATATAGGCATGGCATCGGACACCAGTAAGGGCCCCAAATCTGTTATCACAGACGGTAAAATGCCCATGGTAAAAGGTGCAAAATACAGCACCAGTACCGGTGATGAAGCTGGCGTTGCCAAGGGTGTTATCAGCAGCAGCACAAAAGGTGAATGTGAGTTCATGATGTATTCCTTTGATGTAAAGTTTGAAGGCAAAAATGTGTGTCGTTTGGGTGATCCGTTATTCCATAACAAAAAAAATATAATGGGTTAAGTTTGTTATTGTAGATAACAACAACTTATACGCTTTTTGTAGGTGCGCCTTCAGGCGCACAAAACGTGCTGAATAACTGAAATTTTTTTTGGCATACAGTGCGCACTACAACAGATCCTTACTTTATTATGGCATTGCTATTGATACTAACTATTAAATGAACACAGCCAGCAATCTTTCGCATGCCTATCTTGACATATATGAACGATATGTCGATGAAGCCTCTTTTCTGTGGCTGATGCGTTCTATTGCGATAAATCAGCCGCACTATAACGTGGCAGATGTGCAGGCATTGGAAGCGCGAGTCCAGGCACAACTTGATGGTTTGATGACATCTATTGATATTGCCTGGTCATTATGTGAAAAAGCGCTGGAGCTAAACGGACCAGGTGAAGTGTTTGCTGCTGCTATTGTGGCTTTTAAAAGTCACGATGCGGCAAAAATACAAAAGGTAGTCGATGCCGGGCTGGTATCGGATGCAACATTTAAAGGATTAACTTCTGCCATCGCCTGGCTGCCATCCAAGGTAAGTTATCCCTGGATACAGAAATTTTTAATTAGTAAGGATCTCAACCATAAATATCTTGCCATCGCATTATGCAGTATTCGCCGGGAAAATCCGGGTGAATACCTGGGTAAGTTTTTAGAGCGTGAAGATTGTTTGCAGCATGAGAAATTATACACACGGTGTTTACGTATAATCGGTGAACTAAAGCGGCATGATCTGACGCCTGTGCTGAATAAAGCGATAGAGTCAAAAGATAAAAATACCGCGTTCTGGGCGAGTTGGTCAGCCATACTTCTGGGTAACAAAACGTTAGTGCAAAAAATGGAACCGTATATATTCACAGCATCACCACATCAGGACAAGGCGCTCAATATGGCCTTTCGCGTATTATCCATTAACGATGCACGTAGCTGGATAACGCGATTGTCAGGCGATGCACAACATATTCGCAGCGTTATCAAGGCCACCGGTATTCTGGGTGATCCCCATGCTGTTGACTGGTTAATTCTTAAAATGCGCGAACATAAATATGCACGATTGGCAGGTGAGTCCTTTACATTCATTACCGGCATTGATCTTGAAAAAAATCAGTTAAATCAGGATGCGCCCGAGCATTATGAACCCATACCCAATGAGAATGCCGGCGATGAAATAGTGGCCATGGATGATGATGAAAAGCTGCCGTGGCCAAACGCAACAGCTGTGGCGTCCATCTGGAAACAAACCGGCGGCCAATTGACTAAAGGCCAGCGTTATTTACTGGGTAAAGAAATTAATGCAAGCAATCTGA
>JANOOU010000192.1:0-2232 GCA_031421475.1 Gammaproteobacteria bacterium
TCGATTTTTTTATAATAGAGTTGATAAATAATTTCTGTATTACTGACCAGCCAGGTGTCGCCTGCTGTTAATAGTTTCTTTATACCCTGGTATTCTGACCAAAGTTCAGTCTCCCAGGGCACACTAAAAGAGGCTTCGCTAATTAAACGCATGATGTTATTTTTATGAAAATCCACTCTGATTTCATACTCCAGCTCATTACGCATCTGGTTTTTATCTGGGCCTTCGGGCTGAACCTTGAAATACTGAAAATAAATCACCACAAACAAAGCCAGCAAAATGGCCAATGAAGCCGCCAGTTGGTAGGCAGGCTTGCGTTTGAATTTTATTTGCCTGAAAAATTCGTCAATAGTGCTAGTGCGATTTTCCCGCCTGAACGCCAATGCGTTTTCTATGGCTCTCCATTGTCTTTTTGTAAGGGAGCCGATTTTTTTTGGTTTTAATTTTTTACGCTCAGCTTCGTCGGCAGGCATTTTATTAAACGGATGCCCACCGGTGAATAGCTCATAGGCCACGCAACCCACGGCATAAATATCGTCGCGAATATCCGGTGTTTTGCCTTCCAGCATTTCAAGGCTGGCGTATGCAGGCGTGAGCGCACCCAGGTTACCCGCATCGAATAATGTTTTATCCTCACCGGAGGTGTCTTCCCGATGTTCTATCTGGGCCACAGCCCGGGCAATTCCGAAGTCAAATACTTTTGCCACACCACGCACGGTAACAAAAACATTGCCCGGTTTAAAATCAGAATGAATGATGTCTTCTTTATGCGCATGCATAAGCGCCGAACAGATGCCATCAAGAATGGCCCAGGCATCATCGGTTGGCAGGCCGGTTGTTTTGTATTGATGCAATAATTTATCAAGCGGCTTGCCATCCATGTATTCCATGGTCATGAATACTGTATCGCCATCACGATCAAAGTCGAACACGCTTACAATGTTGGGATGCGCAATACGCTGGGTTTTGCGTGACTCGCGCTGTAAGGCTATAAAGGATTCCGGATGCGCCTTGAATTCATCACTCAATACTTTTATGGCTACATAGGGATCGCGGTCGTTGGCTTCTACCTTAAGTAAATCTCTGGCTCTATACACTATTCCCATGCCGCCCGAGCCAATCACTTTTTCCAGAACAAAGCGTTGTTTCAATAAAATATGTTCGCCATGAAGCGTGGTTTGTCGCACATAAGGCACGGCATCCGGTGCGGTTTTGGCGGATTGATAATCCGGAGTTGTTTGCGGAGAGGGTCGCGGTGATGCGATACGGGTTGGATCATTGGTTTCACTAACCGCTGACTGCGCAGAGTTTTTATTGGATACGCGCGTTTTGTCGTCCTGTGCAGGTGGCCTGTGTGCGAATCGGGTTTTATCTTGAGCTGCATCAAACTCGTTTGAGGATTTTCCTGCGGTGGGTTTTAAACGTGTTGCATCATTTTCACCGGGCGCATTACGATTACGGCCAGGCGGTATTTTAGTTTTATCATCGGAGTCTGACATGAGATTCGGCTTTACCCTTCAATGCCTTCGATAACATCTACACGACCTGGTGTGGGGATTGAACCCGGCTCACCCTTAACAATAATAATGGATACATTGTCGGAAGCACCGTTCTCCAGGGCTTTTGCCAGGAGATGTTGCACAATTAATTGGGGGCTTGGCTGTGATAAAAATTGAATGATGTCAGGTTGTTTAACCGCATTATATAAGCCATCGCTGCACAATAATAAGGTGTCACCTACTTGCAGATTAAATACATTTAAATCGAGATATAATTCCTCATGCGCACCCACCGCACGTGTAATCACGTTTGAATCCGGATGATTAGCCGCTTCTTCGGCCGTAATATGACCCTGAGTCATCAGCTCTTCTACATGCGAGTGATCACGTGATAATTGTTGTAGTTGGTTATTGCGATAACGATAGAGCCTGGAATCACCGGCCCAGATACACGCACCCACTCTGCCACGAATCAGTAAACTCACAACGGTGCTGCCGAGCATACGGCCATCCAGCATAATGTCGGCATACTCCTGGATACGGTGATTCACATCTGTCAGCGTATCTTCAACGGCATTTACAATATCGCTGAGCGATTCTTTGTAAGCCAGTTCGTCGAGGGTTTTTACAATTAAACTACTGGCGACGTCACCGGCTTCATAACCACCCATGCCATCGGCAATAGCCCAAAGGTTGATTTCAGGTTTGGAGAGTATTGAATCTTCATTAATGC
>JANOOU010000193.1:0-1700 GCA_031421475.1 Gammaproteobacteria bacterium
ATAGGCCACTTCAACATTCCAGGCACGCGGTTTGTCAGCGTCAGATTCCAGTTCACGAAAGGCATGGGTCGTGCGCAGTATTTCGAATGACATTTCTGCTACTTCACCTCGAATCACGGCATATGCGCTCCAGGCGCCGACTCGTTGCTGGTAACGATTATTAAAATCCTGAAGTAGTTGTGTTTCCGAATCCGCCACATCGGAAATATAACTGCTGCCGATCAATAAGGTTTCATCAAACAGTTCCATTTCCACAGCGGTTGCCCAATCACGAATTCGTTCTGCGGTGTTGATCGGGTATGCATGGCCTTGGTATGTGAAGACTGAAAACTCGACTTGATCGTTGTAGTCATAAGCCAGTAGCAATGCCGTTTTGCGGGATTCACCGAATTCAAGCAGTGGGCCGGTGATGAAGTTGGTGTAATAGGCACCAAACGGCAGTGTTTGCATGCCTACAGATAGTCCCCAATTGCCGGACTTGAGATCGACGAAAGCTTCATCGAGCGCGGAATCGGTTTTATTTTCTTCGAAATCAAAAATAATTTCGGATGTGATGTGTTCCGACATCGCCACTTTGAAGCCGATTTGCACGCTGGTTACCGCTGCGTCGCGACCGGTATCTGGATTGGGTTCACGGAATTTATTGCTGCTGGAGGTGGCCTTGATTTGTGTCAGCCCAGAGAGGCTCAGCCAGTCGCTGAGCGGTGTTTCAAGGCCGGCATCGCGGCGTTCCCGCGGCGTGTGATATATCTGGGCATGGTTCGGAATGGCATTGTTGCTTGTAGCGGGTGCATTTTCGCCCCAGGCCAGGACAGGTGTAACCAGGGCCGGTGTGAAAAAAAATGTCATCACGATTATTTTTTTATTCATGGGGCGCAGTGATTCAACATATTGCTTTTTGTGTTGCTGCAAGTGATGGCCAGCGTAACGTAACGGTTGCAGAAACACTATTGTGTGTTACACAGATAGCGCTGCGTCCGATTTTAGCTGGCCAATGTTAACCAGATGTAACCTATAAATTTTGATACTTTAAATTTATTTAACGCCTTCTATGGGTGCCAGCAAATCTTCCAGAAAAAATGCCGATAACGCGGTGCGGCCCGAGAGGCCCGACTTGGTGTATACCGAACGTGATTGCTCGCGCACGGTACGTTCACTCACGGCACGAATGGTGGCGACTTCTTTGTGGCTGAGTCCCTTGAGTAACAGCAGCGCGACTTCGCGTTCTGCGTCGGTGAGATTCCAACGGCCAAATTGGGTATTAATGGCTTCGCCCAGTCCGTTGAGAATGCCGCGTGATTCGGTGCGCCAGCGTAGCCCTTGCAGGCGTGCGAGTTCGAGATCGCGCAGCAGTTTAAGATTATCGTCACGTTGACGATTCGCCACGCGGAATAACAGTCCCATGCCGACACTGGTTAATACAATCGGCACAATATCCAGAAGCTCCAGCAGCCATTCACCCACTGTTGCATCCGGTTCTTCAATGATTTCTATACTCAGAAAAAGTGCCACGCCAACGATCACCGCAACCATGGCCCAGATGCGAGTGCGGGTATCAAACAAGTCGTTCATGGTTTGTTCCTGTTGTGGTAAGGGTTCCGCCCGACGATGGTAGCCGGGCGGAGTGTTTAAGGTAAATACACGGTAACAGGGTATCGCTCAATTTACTGCGTGTTGATCGTACGCCCCGCCATCTTACA